>JAUQXD010001199.1 GCA_030834835.1 Thermoflexales bacterium
CACGGCCGACCACATCGCAGACCGACTCGCCCTAGACTTGTTCCGCGAGGCCGCCGCCCAACCGCGAGCTTCGACCCTGAGTTTCTTGCACAGCGCGAGAGCAGGAGCGTGAACGTGTCGGTAATCATGCTACAGTGTCTAATTATTGGCCCAATATTCTTTATGTATTTGCAGTCGGCTTTTTCTGGCTGGAATCAGGTTGATAACCTACAGCCATTGATTAATTTGTTGCTACTTGTAATAGTCGAACTAACCTGGCTGTATCTTTTTGTCCGGTTTGGTCATTTCTGGAACAAGAAGGTTCAAACCACGTCAAGGAATGAATCGAGATCTTTGCTAAAGCATTGATTGCTTATCAACGAATGGGGTGTGCGCGCATTCGATATTCGATGCCATTCGTTGACGGCGGGACAACAGGCTGGCAGGCGAGACGAGATCATCAGCGTGATCGTTCCTCAGGCGAGGCATGACGGCGTCAACGAATGGGCATCGAATCCACGAATGGGACGCACGCAGACCTCGGAGGTTTTAGCGGGCTGGCAGGCAAGGCGAGATGATCAGCGTGAGCGGCCATCAGGCGTGGCAAGCCGGCACGCTTCGCGAAACCTCCGAGGTCTTTGGTTCCACCCCGTAATTACCATTTCATAAAAAGTATTGACGACATGGTGCTAACTGGTTATACTTTTATCGAGAGGAGGTATACCGCTATGGCAAACATCAAGACCGCCATTTCATTGCAAAAAGCGCTCTTCGAGCAGGCCGAGTCGCTGGCCCGCGAAAAGAAAGTCTCGCGCAGTCGCCTGTTCGTGATGGCGCTGGAGGATTATCTACGCCGCGAGGAGAATCGCAAATTGGCGAAGCAACTCGCCGAAGTCTACGGCGAATCCGATCCGGAACAAGAAGCGTTGCAGCGCAAGATGAAGCGTTATCATCGCCGCGTTGTCGAGGCCGACAAATGATCCGGCAAGGCGATCTCTACTGGGCCGATTTCGACGAGCCGCGCGGTTCCGAACCGGGCTATCGGCATCCAGTGGTTGTCGTGCAAAACAACCTGTTTAACGACATCCCCATCAAGACCGTCGTGGTCTGTATGATCACAACCAATCAGAAATACGCCAAAGCGCCCGGCAACGTGGCGCTAAGCAAAGGCGAAGGCGGCTTGACCCGCCCCAGCGTCGTCAATGTCACGCAACTATACACCGTCAACAAAGCGGATTTGCTTGACTATATCGGGACTCTATCGGTCAAACGTCTGCGTGAAGTTCTCACTGGTGTCAAATTTGTGATCGAGCCGCGCGAAGCCGAGTAAATCATGCCAGCAGCGAACCTTGGTCATCGCCGTTCATCTTGAACCCGGTGGATTGGCGTCAACGAATGCTTTCGAATCCACGAATGGGCACATGGCGCGGACCTCGGAGGTTTTCACCGCCCATCTTGCCACGCCGGATGGCCGATCACGCTGATCATCTCGTCGCGCCTGATAGTACGTTGAAACCTCCGAGGTCCGCGCCATGTGCCCATTCGTGGATTCGAGAGCATTCGTTGACGCCAATCC
>JAUQXD010001200.1 GCA_030834835.1 Thermoflexales bacterium
GCACGCGGCAACTGGACGACGTTTGGGTATGATGACCTGGGCCGCACATTAACAGCATGATTACGACGACGCTGCCCAATGGCCTGGAGACGATCAACACCTACGATGCGGCCAGCCGCCTGACGCGCCTCGCGCATGTGCATGACGATGAGGCAGTAGGGCAGTATGACTACGAACTGGATCCGATCGGCAACCGCACCGCCCTCACCGAGACGCTCGTCGTCTCCGGCAGCACCTCAACGGTTGCCACGCCGGCACCCGATCCACACAGCCTGTGGGATGGTACCGCCATGCCGGATGACCCCGCCGTGGGCGATACCGATCCCCTGGAGTTGGGCGTGCGCTTTGAGTCGGACGTGGACGGGTACATCACGGGCCTGCGCTTCTATAAAGGCACAACCAACACCGGCACGCACGTCGGGCATCTGTGGACGATCGGCGGCAAGCTGCTGGCCTCAGTGACGTTCACCAATGAAACGGCCTCCGGCTGGCAGACGGCCACCTTCGCCTACCCGGTGGCGATCGTCTCCAACACGCTCTATGTGGCGTCGTATTACGCCCCGGCCGGGCACTTTGCCGTCACCCGCGAGAAAACAACCGCCCGTCACATCCCAAGTGGATCAGTATGCGGCGACGATCAGTGGATCAGTATGGCCGCACATTGACAGCTTCCCCGGTGACTGCGTACCCGCTCTGGGAGGATGCATCTCAGCCATCCCAAAGTACATCGGCACACAGCACAGCCTTCGCGTCTGATCGATTGGAGATTCGCCTTCAACGCGCCGAATTCGATCCGCTTGTGCAGGCACCGGCTTTGCCCGCTGCGCTCAGTCGCGCGACCTACCCCGGTGACGGGACGGGATACTATCTGGTGCAGTTCCGTGGCCCGATTCTGCCTGAATGGAAGGCGGCGCTTCAGCAAGCAGGCGTGACGGTCTTCGACTACGTGCCGCAATTTGCCTACATCGTGAAGATGAACAACGCAACAGCAGCGCGCATTTCAGCCCTGAACTTCGTGCGCTGGGTCGGAGTCTATCAACCGGCCTTTCGCCTCAGTACCGACCTCGATCAGGCCCTCACCGCGGCTCAACCCGAAACAAAGACGCGCCTCACGGTCCGTGCTTTTGCGGGCGAATCGGATAAGGCGTTGCTCCAACAACTCACACCATTAGGCGCGAGTGTGCAGGCGGCCGGTGAAGACAGCGGCGGCGGCGCGATCTCTCAAGCCGCACGATCAAACAATGGCCGGCGCTGGGCGTGGAAACGAAGAACGGCAAATCGGCCACAACCTATCTGCTCGACATTCCTGAGTTGCTGAGTGTAGTTGAAACATGGGATGCCTTCATTCGATCGCAGCTGCCGCTCACGGCGATGTGGTATACCCCGACGGTGACTCGCTGGGGTGAGCAGACGCTGTCGGCCGGCGCGCCCGGCAAGAATCGTAACCTGGCCCTCGCCAAACGACTTCATCATCTTTTTGAAGCTGCGGGCGTGCCCTATCAATCGCCGCACAAGTTTCGTCATGGCCACGCGGTGTATGCCTTGCAGCATGCGAAGACGATGGCCGACTACAAAGCCGTCAGCATGAATCTGATGCATGAAGATATTCGCGTGACGGATGGGATCTATGCACCGTTGGCGGGCAATGAAGTTCAACAGCGCATCACCGCGCTGAATCTCTCCTCGGCTGCGCCGCTCACGGTTGATCGTGATCTCGCGACGTTCATCGGTTCTTTGACGAAAGGCCAATTATCCGCGGCCTTGTTCATGGGCCGATCATACTTCACGAGAAAGAGCGGGGCGTCGGGCGTGTCGCCATCTACGCGTTCGGCCAGATACCGCCACACCGCGCGCCGCGCCACACCGTGCGGCCCTTGCCGCCCTTCGCTCTACCGGCGCGACCATGCTTGATCTGAACTTTGCCAGTTTTCAGATCGACATCGCCGACCTTTAACGCACAAAGTTCAGAGGCGCGCAACCCGGTGTCAAGCAACGTCAGGATGATCGCCTGATCGCGGCGGGCCGTGGTTCGACGCATCGTGAACTTACGACGATTCGTCGGCTGAACTTCTTTGCTCGATTCACACGCTTTCAGCAGGGACTCAACTTCTTCCTTGGTGAACGGCTCGATGGGTGGTTCTTCAAACTTCGGGGCCGGGATCGATTTGATCGGTTTGGGGAGATCGAATTCCCGACTGGCCCAGGTGAAGAACGCACACAGGCTGATGTAGAAATTGTGGATCGTCTTCGACGCCAGAGCCTGCTGGTTGCCGGTGATGCGGCGCGGCTTGTAGTCGGTGCGGAGCCAGACGAGGTAAGCCTGGATCAGTTTGGTCGAGATGTCCTCGACCAGGATATCCCCCGCGTAGATCTGCCAGAGTTTGAGATCCCGCTCGTAGCTTTGCAGGGTGTTGGGGCTGAGCCCTTCGGCGGCTTTGTACTGCAAAAAGCCGGTCACAGCCTTGGACAAAACCAGGGAACCTTGCGGTCGACGTTTCATTCGAAAACCCTCCTGGAGCGCCAGGTGTCCGAAACGATGACCGCCGGGTTAACGAAAACAACCTAGACTGTAGGTCTAGGTTGTCACTCAAGTAGCGGGGACAGGATTCGAACCTGTGACCTCCGGGTTATGAGTCGTAATCTTGGCTCGTATACTTTTGACCATCAGGCTGGGTGATTTAAGGTGGCCCGACAGTCTAAGGTTGTGCATTACTTATCGCGTTGAGATTTGTAAGTTGGATTGTAACTTGTTTGCCTCCACTTCGCAAGGGTAATTCAGGAGTTGTTAAGCAGGATAAGCCGCAGAAATGCTGGTCGTCCTCTCAGCCTTTATGCGTCAAACGTTACCTAAGGGCGGGCGAATTGCCCGCTTCGATTCATGCTGATCAGTCGTTTCCGTGGCCAAATCCACAAGTTCGTAGGTTTCTCGTAGGTTTCTTGCGCCCACTGAGTGTTCGATGGACTTATACTGAACCTGATTTGGCACGCAAGGCAGCTGACCGTTGCCCTGAAGTGCTATTCATTTGTTCTCATTCTGCCCGCACCTTGATGCGGCGGTGAGGTTGCACGGCGCGGGGGATGAAGTGCCGCCCCGCTCGCTTTGGAGGCAAGGCTGTTACTGTGGAGGAAATCGGTTACTCGGAGGTCAGTGAGACTAACGCTTTCGCGGAGGCACTCACGAACCCAGCCTGACCCGGACTGGCCCCGACTGGATGATTGGGGAAAAAGCCGCAGGGAGTGATCCTGCGGTGAGGGAAATTCCCGGTGGTGCAATCAATCGCTTTGATTGCAGTTTCCCACCTTACGTCAGACGTATCGTCTGGCTGCGAAACCTCAACCAATAACGGGCCGAGTTTTGGCCCCTCAGACCGCGCGCTCTTCGGAGATAACTGGATTTTTGGGCCGGTTGTCCGCGACGCGGTGTATCTCGACACAGGAGATGCGACTATGGGTAAACCGTCATGGCGGATACAGATCTATCGGGCGCTCGACACGATCGACCACATTGGACACTCGAAATACGAGGCCAAACAGGCACAGGGCTGGACACCCGGTCAGGCCGTCAACGGCCTGTATAGTTTCGGTTACAAGAATCTCGTCTTCGATCAGGCTATCACCTTCACCAACTGGTTGCGCGAGCAATACCCTGAGGTGAAGTTGTTTTGCGACGTCGATCGGGAGATAGTCGCCGAGTATCTGGGCGAGAAGTCAGCAACCTACACCCCCGATACGATGCGTAC
>JAUQXD010001201.1 GCA_030834835.1 Thermoflexales bacterium
CAGGTTCTGGACCAGCACCGGCCACGCGGGTGACTCGTAGCCGATGGCTGCGCGCAATTTATCGCCCCGCATGCTTCGATCCGAAAAGGTCGTTTCGTCCGGCTCGATGTTCACGTCGAGCCGGTACGCGTCACGCAGCAGGCAGAGTAGATCGTACTTGGAAATCGGCGCCGCCACCACCTGATACAGCCCGGCCAGTGTCGAATGGTGCTGAATGATGTCTGCGACCACCTGGGCCAGTTGATTCGTTGTGACACCGGAATAAATCACGCGCTTGAAGCCCTTGATCGTTTGATGCTGTCGGGCAAGGAACCAGTCGAGCAAAGATTTATGCTCGACCAGTTCGCGTCCGATGATGGAAGTACGGAGCGTCACAGCATTATCGGTCGCCACTTCGCCCAGAAATTTGGACTTGCCATACAAGTCATCCGCGTCGGAATCATCTTCTTCAGAGTAATTGCCCCGCTTCCCACTGAAGACGCAATCGGTGCTAAAGTGAATCACCCGCCCGCCCCACTCGCGGGCCATCGCCGCCAGTTGATGCGGCAGCAGAGAGTTGATGGTGATGCTCGGAATCGCGCTTCGGGCTTCGTCGCGCTGCTTGATGATGCCTACCGCGTTGACCACATAATCAGGCTGTATATCGACCAGTGTTCGCCGCAGGCCGGCCAGATCCATCACATCCACGCCGCGCAGCACATCATCGCCTTGCAGTAGCGGGACCCGATCGAAGGGTGGGCGTCGCACATCTTCCCGGGTCGTACACCGGGTGTCCGGGAACCGATCCCGCAA
This sequence comes from Thermoflexales bacterium, assembly GCA_030834835.1. Lineage (GTDB taxonomy): Bacteria > Chloroflexota > Anaerolineae > Fen-1058 > Fen-1058 > JAGOBP01. The sequence goes on from JAUQXD010001201.1 coordinate 793, forward strand.
GACCTGAAACAATTTGTGTCCCAACATCCCGGCCCCGCCAAGCACCACAATCGTTGGCCCGCTCATACGGTCAATTCTCCTTTAACCCATCGCATATATTCGTGCAGCCCGGTTGCCAGATCCACCGTCGGTTGATAACCGAAGGCCCGCTGTGCCGCGCCAATGTCGGCCAGACTATGCCGCACGTCACCCGGTCGGGGCGGCCCGTATTCAAGCGGGCACTGTCGATCTCCGGCCGCCATCATCAGGCGCGCCAGTTCGTTGATCGTGACGCGCGTGGCGCTGGCGATGTTGAAGGCGCCCGACACACCGCGCGCTACCCCGGCCCGATAGTTGGCCTGCACCACGTCGTTGACGTTGACGAAGTCCCGCGTCTGCTCGCCATCGCCAAAGATCGTAATCGGCTCACCGTGCAGCAGTCGCTGCGCAAAGATCGGGATGACATTGCCATAGGCGTCATAGCGCTGGTTCACGCCATACACATTGAAGTATCGCAGACACACCGCTTCCAGCGCATACAGCTTGCTATAGACCAGACAGGCTTTTTCCGCGCCGAGTTTGCTGGCGCCGTAGGGCGAATCCGGTTCCACCGGGTGATCTTCGCGAATGGGCAGCGTCTTCAACTCGCCAAAGATGCCCGCCGACGACGAGAAGACGATCTTGCGCGTGCCCGCGTGCCGCGCTGCCTCCAGGACATTGAGTGTTCCCAGCACGTTGATGGCCGCATCGTCCAGCGGATGATCGATCGAGCGCTTATTGCCCACCGATGCCGCCAGGTGAAAGACCACCTCCACGCCACGCATCGCGCGTTCCGCTGTCGCGGCGTCGCGCACATCTCCTTCGATGAACGCCACCTGCGGGAATGGTGACAAATTGGTGCGATACCCCGACGAAAGATTGTCGAGAACGGTCACCACATGTCCTTCATTAAGCAGGTGCCTCACAATATTGGAGCCGATAAATCCGGCTCCGCCCGTCACTAATGCCTTCATCGTTTACTCCGTTTTCGTTTTGCGGCGTTACTCATCGCAAAATTCGTGTCACGGCGTGAATCCGATTCTTCCTTCCAGACTAGATCCGGCCTCGCGCTGCATCAAACACATGTCGCAGCCGCGTCCGCCAGCCAGATCGCCCATAGCGTGCCTGCAGCCACTCTTCCTCCGGCCACAGGGCACGGTAGACCAGCTTCACTGCATCGCGCTTGCGATCCACCATCAGCAGTAGATACACATACCGCCACTTGCTTTTGCTCAGATCGCGCATATCCACCAGCGACTGCGCATTGGCAAACAGCCCGATCAACTTCTGCCGCAGCGGTGAAGGTGCCAGCTGCCGCGCCGCATCGGCCACCTCAGCCAGTCCGCATAGCTCAACCGTCAGGCTCAGCACCAGCCAGGTGGCTGTGGCGACGCGCCACTCACGCGCGCGCTGAATGATCGCCGGCCAATCGAGGGGGGTGTGACGGGCAAGCAGGGTGACATCGACCAGGCTGCGCACAGTCGACAAAGACAGCTGATGGTTAATCGCGTTATGAATCGCCACTTGCAAGAGATGGTCTTCATGCGCCAGGGTCCACGCGGAACAGCCGACCAACTCCACGGGCTGACACCGGGCGCGAATCGCCGCTTCGTCCACGCGCGCCACACGCCGCAGCCACTCGCCCGGAAACACGCCAAAGTGTAGTTCCACCACACCCGTTGCGCCGTTCGGTTCGTACAGGCGGATTTCGCCGCTATGTATCTCCATGAGCGCAAGCGGACGATCAACTTTGGGATCGTAACAGTAACCGGTGGCTTCCAGCACGGCTTGCGCTTGGAACACCTCAGGCGCGCTCAGCCACAGATCGAGATCGCCCATGAGGCGGCAGGCCGGATCAGGGTAAACCGTATAAGCCAGGGCGGCACCCTTGAAAGCGATGGGCGTCAGGTTGGCGCGGGCCAGCGCCGTCAACACGCTGCGCAGCTCCTGCCGGTGCAGCTCCGTATCACCCACCGCCAGATAATAGGCCTGCCGCAGATCAAGCGCCATGTCAGCCGGCAGCGAATAGGCATGCCTAAGCATAACCCAGGCCAGCGCCGCCAGCTGATGCCGCTTGAGCCAATCCACCCCCAGCGTCAACAGCCCGGTCACGCCACTGGCCGACTCGTCGTAGGTGCGAACGGCAATGGCGGTCAGCAGCCAGCGCGCTCCAACCAATTGGTCGGTCCCGGCTGCGTCAGTGAGGGACGGCATGGGTCACTGCGTCTCGTAACTGCTGGCAGACATAGTCCACCTGGTCTTCGGTCATCACGCCGGAAAACGGTAGGGCCAGTGACACATCGCCCCAATACTCGGTCACCGGGAAATCGCCGCGTTGATAGCCAAATTTGTCGCGGTAAAACGGCTGCAGGTGAATGGGCGTAAAGTACGGCCGGCTGGGCACGCCCGCGGCGGCTAACCGCTTCAAAACATCATCTCGATTGGCGGGCGGCTTGATGCGCACCACATACACGAACCAGCTCATGCGCGTCGTGGTGGCCACAATCTGCGGCGTTTCGATCAATTCTTCCTCACCCAGCCGATTGTTATACCAGCTGGCCACCCGTTCGCGCTTGGCCAGCAGTTCGTCGATGCGTTTGATCTGCGTGACGCCCAGCGCTGCGCTCAGCTCATCCAGGCGATAGTTATAACCCAGCCGCGAGTGGTTGAGCCAGGCATCAAACACGTCGCGACCCTGATTGCGCAGCGACCGGAATAAATCGGCCCACTCGTCATTACTCGTCACTACTAGGCCGCCCTCACCCGTGGTCATTTGTTTGTTTGGGTAGAAGGCGAACACCCCCATATCGCCCAGCGTGCCCGCCATGCGCCCCTTGTATTCCGCGCCAATCGCCTCGCACGCATCCTCGATCACGCGCAGCCCATATCGCCCGGCAACTTCCAGAATCGGGTCCATATCGCACGGCTGCCCAAACGCGTGTACCGGCAAAATAGCCTTTAGCGATTGGAGGTTGGAGGTTGAAAGTTGGAGCGCGCGTGGCAGCCACCGTTCCTGCCTCTTGCTTCCCGCATCTCGTATCAGATCATGCGCCACCTCTGCCACCCGCGCCGGATCGATATTGCCGGTCTGCGGATCGACATCCACGAACACCGGCACGCCCCGCTCATACAAAATGCTGTTGGCCGAAGCGATAAATGAGAACGGTGTGGTAATCACCATATCGCCGGGCTGAACATCGGCGGCGATGATGCCCAGATGCAAGCCGGCCGTGCCGCTATTGACGCCAATGGCCTGGCGCGCGCCTACGTAGGCCGCGCCCGCCCGCTCAAAGGCGTCGATCTGCGGGCCGATGCTCAGCACAGGTGTGCGCAACACGGCATTCACCGCGTCGATTTCGGCTGCGGTAATATCGGGGGAAGACATGGGAATGGGTTTCAAGATTGCTCACTCTCTCCGTTGACATGCGGGATCGATCGGTACGCAGGAAAGTAGCCATTGGATTGCACGGCTATTCCATAATATTGTTCCCAGGCAGCACATAGGTTATTGTACTGCTCGGGTAGATGAATGTTCCGATATACTTGAAAACGCGCTCGCAACGGCGAGAAACTCGCCTTGAATCGAAAAATACCATCATCTGGCATGTATCCCCCGCCAAGAATTAGGCGGCGCTTGCCCATCCGCTGCGCCCACTGAATGGTGTCCAATACCACCGCGTTAGTGGGACGGATTTGCTGAAAGGCCTGATCAGCGCCTCCCAGGTACGAGTAAACATCCATGTCATCATGCAGATACAGGGTCGCCGCAACGATTTGGCCTTGATACTCGGCAAGCACAAATCTTGCGTGATCGGGCATCTCCTCAAAAAACGCTTTGAAATAATCGAGCGAGAAAAAATACCGATCCTGAGCGTGATTACGCTCCATAGTATGCATGTAAATGCGATAGAATTCACCGACATCACCTGCCGACGTCGCTGCAAACGTCCGTACGTTCTCACGCCGCGCCCGATTGATATTCTTACGGCAAGCATACGTAAAGGATTCGGTCCACAACTGTTCCAATGATCGCGAGAGATCGACGTAGACAATTTCTCGGTTGAGTTGTTTTCCTTCCGGGCGAAGACACTGCGTCTGATAACGCCAGGGATGCAAATGAGCAAATTCAGTCACTACGTTATATTGCTGGCACCAGTTCTCAAAGGACTGAGCAAACAGGGTTGACAGGTCTAGCGATTCATTACCGACAGCCATTGGCCCGGTATATTCCGGTGACAAACTATCAAACAATTCAGCACCTTGATTCGCCCCAAAAGCCAGTGCCCGAACTGAACGCAGAAAAACGGGATACACGAGGCGTGAATTGGCCGATTCAATCACATACAGCCGTGCGCTGGTCTGGGTATATTGTTCGGTAATTGCCGCATACTGCTGGCTGCCAAACACACTGGTCGCAGCCGGCAAGGCCAGCGCCCAAGCGTCATCATGGGTAGTAAGGATTCGTTCACGCATTCAACGCACCAGTTGTGACAAGTAATTCACCATGGCAAACAAGTTATCAGGCAACGCATCCTGGTGCACAGGCAAGTTCATAATATGCTGGGCCAGCCAATGTGAGTCAGGATATTCGTCCGGGCGAATTTCATCGATTAACGTATGATACAAACTTACCACGCCAAAGCCAGCCTCATTCATCTGAAAGTACAACTCGTCGCGCGACCGGCCATAGATCAGAATAGGCAGAGTCTGAGGGATCACACCCGCAGCCAGTTCTGAGTGCAAGGGCTCGACCTGTCCACGCAGCGGAACAAGCGCTTCCAACAAGAATCTGGCGTGTTGGCACCGCCGCTCCGCGATACTCACTAAGTCATAGTCAAACGGATCCCGTTCTAGCTGTGCAGCTAAAGGCTGCTGCTTTAATCGTGTGAACACTACTTGATCGAGCGATCGATTTAGTATCAACCAGCCGCCATACTCGAAGGGCAACATTTTGTGTAACGAGACAATAGCCGCATCGCCCAGTCGACCACACATTCCCGTAACGTAGTCAGAATACAACGCATGGGCTTCATCCTCCAGTATCAAGGCACCATATTGCCGCGCCAAATCAATGGCCTGCTCTAGCTGGGAGTCCGGCCAGCCGAAATAATGAATGAATACCACCAACCGTGGCTTCAGCAGATTCAGCTTTTGGGCCAGATCGTCAAGATCGATTGCTAGACTGCGCGTCATTCGGTAGAAACCATAGCTTACGTTGGCCGCGCTAACTGGGTCAAATACTCCAGAGCCTTCATGTTTGCTCCAGCCTACGTAAGCCGGTAACAAAACAAAATCCCTTGCCGACAAGTCCAATGCTTGCAACAAAGCCGTAAACCCGGCACGCGCGTTTGGAAATTTCAATATCGGCCGTTGCCAGGCATTTGGGTCTATTGCTTTTTTTGAAACCCGTGGCGCAATTGTCATCGCAGCCTATCTGAATCTTGCAGCGTTTTGGTCATCTGCCAGATTTTCTCAACACTCGCCAACGGCCAGTCAGCAGGCGGCTTACCCGCCGAAGGCACGATGAGAATTTGACGCTGATTACGGAATTGGCGGCACACACTCGCTACAGCCTGCATTTGACTCAATCCACTGAAGCCAAGGAGCTTGCAGGTATGTCCGGCAATCAGACCTACCGTCAGCGAACTTGAACCACTAACGCATTCGATCTTTGAGAAACCACGACGTGCTTCTTCAATTTGGCCTCTGTGCAGCACCGGTTCAGCGATTTCTATTGCAGTATCTGACGCAGCCTTCCAGTCTACTATTTCAACCTGCATAACCCACTGGCAAGACTGAATCGCATATCGCTGGGCGAGGTACCACTCACAAGCTCGATGATTGCTAGCGAACACGTCTAGCTCGGCGCGTGCCTTATCCAGGCTTACGGCGGTCATCTCAAAATGGTCTAGCAATATTTGACCTAACCCGGTGCCTTGTACGCCAGGAGAAACTGAAATGTAGTTAAGGAAAAAGGCCGTGTCACGACATACGGCGTCGTAAAATCCGACAATCTCATCACCCTGATTGAGGCAGTATAATTCGTGTTGAGACTGGGCTGCCCCCGCCGCAATTAGCTCACGCAGATAGACAACCGACTCCGGGGCCTGAAACAGGGTATATGGCAGATAGGCTGGCGCAAAACCCTGTTGAATCAACTTCAAGATGAGAGGGGCATCCTCAACCACTGCCGAACGAACTCTTGCAGCCGCGCGCCCGTTGGTCATTCTAACCTCTTGGCGGCCCGCCGACGGCGTTCCTCATCAAAGTCCAACATAGTCGCGCCAGGATCAACTTGCAACCCGCGCCGATCGATAACGCGCCACAGTGTCAGCGACATTATTCTCACATCCAACAGGAATGAACAGCGGTGAACATACTGAACATCCACGGCGCATCGTTCATCCCAACTAAGATCATTGCGGCCTGATATTTGAGCTAGCCCGGTGATTCCGGGCCGGATGGTGAACCGCAGCCGTTCCTCATCGGAAAAATACGGGAAGTAACGCATCAGCAGCGGCCGTGGCCCGACCAAGCTCATTTCGCCCTTAAGCACATTCAATAGCTCCGGCAACTCATCCAAACTGGTATTGCGCAACCAACGTCCGAAATTAGTTAAACGCTCCGCATCGGGCAACATTAGGCCAGTAGGTCCCTGAGCGTCAGTCATTGTCCGGAATTTATATACGGTGAATGGTTGGCCGGTTCGACCTGGCCGCTGCTGGCGAAACAGAATGGGCGCTCCCAGCTTCACTCGCACCAAGACCGCAATGATGACGAAAAGTGGCGAGAACACTATGAGTGCCGGAATCGTCAGGACCAGATCAAACGCTCGTTTGCCAAACTGACAATAAAACTGATGGATCATGTTCATCGCAACCGACCAATTCGCCCAACCTGAAATGCACCGCTTATTGGCGGGCCGCTATCCTTTCAAGCAGCTCTTCGTAATTTCTCACCAGGCCGGCTCTGGTATATCGCTGCAAATAAGCGTGTCGGCCTGCTTGACCCAACGCCTCACGCTGATCAACGGGCATCGCCTGCAATGCGCGCACGGCTTGCGCCAGGGCGGCCGCATCCTCCGGCGCGCACACCAGGCCCGCTCCGCCCTGGCGCACCACCTCGGCCGGGTCCCCTGCCGTGCAGGTGATAATCGGCCGGCCACAAGCTAGGTAGGCAATGGTCTTGGACGGAATGGTGATCTCAAATAATGGATCGCGTTTCAGATGCACCAGCAGCGCATCGGCCCACGCAAAGAAGTACGGCATGCGCTCGACCGGCTGCCGGCCAATGAAGCGCACGTTGTTCAACCTCCGCGCTTGGGCGGACTGCTTCAGCCGATCTACGTCAATGCCATCGCCGATGAAGACCCACTGCACCTCTTCATAGTCTATCAATTTCTCAGCCGCAACTAAGACGTTCTCCAATGCCTGGGCTGCGCCCATCACCCCTGCGAATATCACATTGAACTTACCCGCCAGGCTGTATTCTTCCCCAAAGATCTCATCGCGCGGAACTGGCCGATAGATATCCTCATCGGCCCAATTGGGAATGACATGGATTTTATCTGCCGGTACGCCTTTCTCAATCAGATTGCGCTTAAAACCGGGCGAAATGACCGTGATGGCCGCCGCCCGGGAATAGATGAATTTCGCCAGTTGTCCCAGTATCTTCGCGGCGCGACTGGACGGCAACATGCCGGTAGCTGCCAGTGTCTCCGGCCACATATCCTGTACTTCGAAGACAAACGGGATACGTCGTAATAGACCGATCCACCAGGCAGGTATGCCCACCGTCAACGGCGGAGAATATACCCACATCACATCGGCCCGCCCGCACAATGCCGCACCAATGGTGGAGGCCGACAGGGCAAAACTGAAATAGTTGAGAATACGCTTTGCCCCCGACCGACTGTGATCGGGATACAGCGGCACCCGCAGCACCCGTACCCCATCACGCTGCTCCCATCGCCGCCAACGTAGTCGATA
>JAUQXD010001202.1 GCA_030834835.1 Thermoflexales bacterium
CATCGATGGCCTGTTTGATCAGCGAGCGGCTCACGTCCAGTTCCTGTAAGGCTTGAGGATCCAATCGGGCGGCCGATAGCGCGTTCAGCGCATTCAGGTGCATGTTCGTCGACATCATCAGCTGCGTCAGGCCATCGTGCAAATCCAGCCCGATCAGGCGGCGTTCTTCATCCTGAATCTGCGCCATGCGGCTGAGCAGCGTGCGCAGACGTTCCTCGCGGCTGGCGAGGCCGCTCATCATCGTGTTGAATGACGCCGCCAGACGGGCATGTTCATCGTGACCGGTCAGCTCGACGGGCGTGCGTAAATCACCGGCGGCCACCCGGCTCGCGCCGCGCAGCAGGGCGTTGACGCTGTCCGTCATCTGCCGGCCCAATCGATACACCAGCCAGCCCGCCGCCAGCGTGATGAGCAGCGGCGCGACCACGCTGATGAGCACCGCCGTGCGCACAGCATTCTGCACGGTGGCCTGCGCCTGATTGAGCAGCCCGGCCTCATGCGGCTGGATCTTGCCGACGATCGTCTGCTGGCTGGCGTTGAAGACTAGCGCGATGAAATTGGCGAACTGCGATTGCTGCAAGTCGCGCGTGCCGATCAACTGCGAGCCGAGTTGCTGCAAGCGGGCGGCTGTAGCGTTAATCCGATCGAGCCACGCGCTTTCCTGCGCCGTTTCGAGCAAGGTGGTGAAGTGCGTGATGTGCTGTTGCAGCGCGACGGCCGCCTCGGTGAACTGGCCGCGCTTGGTCTCATCGGGCGAAGCGACGTACGATGTGACCGAGGCCAGCATCGCGCGCGAGGCTTCATACATCGCCGTCACCGCGGTTTGATAGATCGGATCAGCCGGGCGCGCGGGTCGAACCTCGTTGAAGAGGAGATCGGTTGCAGTGGCCTGCGTATCGAGAAAGGCTTGCAGATCGGCCGTCTGTCGATCGCGCAGTGCGATCAATTGCTGCCCGGTCGATTGGGCCTGCGAATGCGCCTGATCGAGCGCGACGATCCAATCGCGCGACACGGGCGTATCGGCCTGCACGCCGTAGCGTTCCACGGCCGCGCCGAAGGCGCCCATCTTCACCGTGAATTGATCGGCGAAACCGCGCTCGCCTTCGATCTGATAGCGATAGAGCGCGGCTTCCGCATCGCGCAGGTAGCCGTCCAATTGAGCGGCCGTCAACTGGCGCTCGCGCACGCGCTCGATCACGTCCAGCGAATCAAACACGGCGCGGGCCAGAAAGATCAGCGCCGAGATGTTCAACAGGACGGCCGAGACGAACAGCAGCACCAGTGCGATCAAGCGCAGGCGTAAGGGCATGGGCTTAATATACCATCAAATATCCTTTCGCTGAACCGGACTAATGTCCACGAGCAGTCTGTGCGGGATGGAGTGAGGTTGAGATCACGGACGATCATGTTTTCGCTGGCGCTTTGTTTGCAGATCGTCACCGCTTGCTCGATCAACATTGATATAGTTGACCCGCTGAAGAAATGGCCCTATACTGCTAATATGGTAAAGAATGCATGCCTGACTTTTAGAAGTGATGGAGACAGAGCAATGGACTACACATCTCGCAACCATGCTCGTGGTTTTGCTAATCGTACCCGCAAGAATCTTAAATACATCGAGACTGCATTCGAGAACAACACAGCCGATGTTCATGTAGTTACCCAGATTATCAACTCACTTTTGGGCCTAATAATATTCCTGCGCGAGAAAGGAGCCATGAAATCAATTGCGATCAAACGTCTGGCTGACTTGAAAGCGGAGGGTTGGCCTGAATGGACATTCACATACGGTTCAAGTAAAACGCTTGATGATCTCACAAAGGAACTTAGAAACGCCGTAGCACACGGCAACATAGACTACTCGTCTGAGAGTCGGAATAGTGATGAAGTGGACATTGAGGTCAAGACCTATATACCGCCTGAATATACAGTACTGAAGTGGTCTGCGAAGATCTCAGCCACACATCTGCGCGACTTCTGCCTCCACCTAAGCGATCTCATCGAGAAAACGCCCGAATAGATCCGTTACAGCCTTATTGCTGAAGGAGTGCATAAATGATTGACCCTTGTCAAAAAGAACGTGATGAGTTTAAGGCAGCAAAGGAGGAGTTTGATCAGGCCGAGCAATTGTGGCGACAATACAGTGTTGTCAACCCTCTCTCCGGTTCTGAAGGCAAAACAGGAGGACATGATGCAGATCAATTAGCTCACGACTTCGCACAGTATAACGAAGCAGAGAAGAGACTTCAAGAAAAACTCAAGGCCCTATTCGATTGCCAAAAGGCAAATGGTCAAGAGTAAGTAACCTCTCATTTACAATCTTTCCGCAGCCAACCACTCCGATACTCCAACACGGCAAAAGAGGATTGATTATATGGCCCGCAAACTGGTGTCAATTACTTACCTTATGACGCTTATGATTCTGCTGGTTGCTTGTGCAAGTGCGCCGACGCCAGATGCAAATCTGATAAAGACACAAATCGCTGGTGAAGTTAGCATCCAATTAACCGCCAATGCGCCAACGCCAACATCTACACCCAAGCCTCGGAGCAAGAGCACGTATGGACCTATTGCTTACGACATCCCGCCGGATTGGTGTAAGATTAGAGACGATCTAATAGGGACTGTATGTCCAAACTACACAGGGCTTCCACAGATAAGTATTGAGTTCTCGCAACATAGTGCCAGTCAGTCAACTCCCGCGAAAGTCATTGATGGCTACATCCAGTCACTTCGTGATGGGGACTTCCAAATACTTGACATCAGGAATTTGGATAGTGTACCCGATATAGGAGGAGAGGCGACTACTATAGCCTACGTTGAATTTAGTCACCCCAAGTACGACACAGGGCCGCAGCCTATGCTCCTTGTGTCATTCACACACAATAGCACTATCTTTTTAATTGCAGCCGATCTTGCAGGTGAACGGACTGAAGATAGTCACAGTTACTTCTTGGATGCAGTGCTAGGCTTGCTTGATAGCATCGAACTAGATTAACGCATCTTGATAAACGCCGTTTGGAACAAAATAGTGATTTGTTTTATGGGGTCACGCAAATTGTATAGTGGATAGACGCGAATCTACTGGCAGGGGGTCGTATGTTCAAATCATCTCACCCCGCTCCAACAACCGCCCACGAGGTTTTCCCGAGGGCGGTTCTCATTCCCCCGCAGCGCCCGCCGAATGAATTCGGCGGCCAGTATTAGAAAACCTGCTGAAGCAGGTTCCGTCGGCCCTCCCAACCCGCGTCAGCGGATTTGATCTTTGCTTAGGCGTCGGACACTTGCACCAGCACGCACGCCTTGCCCGCCGCTTTGCGGCGGAGGCGCGCTTGGCGAGTGCGGTGTTCCATCCGATGCCCATCCGATGCCGCCGCTGGCCCGCCAGATGAAAGTTGGCAACAGCGAAAGATGTGCTATTATCCGATTGAGACCGCCATGAAAAACCCAATCCTGCGCATCCTGATCAGCGCCAGCCTGTTTTCGCTCATGTCCGGCATCGTTGTAGCGATCATCGGCTTAATGAGCGGATGGAAAACGTCCACCCAATTCAGCGATGGCTTTTTCTGGGCCGGTGCCATCCTGATCTTGATCGGGTTTGTATCCTTCCAGGGGTACAACCAGCGCTCCGCTGGTGGGCCGCCCATCCATTTGGACCCGGCTGAACGCTCCACTCTCTGGGCGGCCGACACATTTCGCGGCAAAAACCTCCTGGCCTTCTTCGGGCTTTCCGGCTTGCTGCAGTTCGGCTTTGCCTTCCTGGCCGGGCGACTGTTCTAGCCTCAATACAGTCTAGATAAGCCAGCAGAGGCGGCTCCCACGCCGCCGGGCATGGGAGCCCGGTCTGCTAACTTACTATTCCGACCGCCTCACCCCACGCGCTTGCGTGCCCCCGCTCCTGACGACCGATTGGGCCTTCCGGTAAACAGGCATCGCGGCGATCGTCAGGAGAGCGGCACTCAGCGTCGATCGACCTCGATCCCGGCGGGGGTGAGGCATCATCACTCAAGCGTCGGATTTATCCGATGCCAACGCCAGATAGGGCAATGTACGTCCCAGATAAGAGGATGTACGCCCAAAATAGCGGAGTGTACAGCCAAGATAGGGCAATGTACGCCCCAAATAGCAGAGCGTACGCCCAAGATAGCGGAGTGTACGCCCAAGATAGGGCAATGTACGCCCCAAATAGCAGAGTGTACGAACCAGATAAGGCAGCGCGAGTCCCAGATAAGGGCATGTAAGCCCTGGATAGCGGACTGTAAGCGCCAGATAGGGCGGTGCAAGTCCCAGATTATCCACTGCGACCAACGTGCGGATGAATCGCGAGCATCTGCGTCATCTGCGTTCTCAACTTCTTTCAACCGCCGCCTGGCACCGCTTGCGCCAGAAATATTTCCAGCCTACAATTCTCGCATGGTCACCGAGATTCAAGCCCGCGTCCTGCTCTCCTCCCACCCCAAACCCGATCCGTGGTTCGGCATCCGCTATACCATGAACCTGTATCGCGGCTGCCAGCACCAGTGCATCTACTGCGACTCGCGCAGCGAATGCTATCGCATCGACGACTTTGCCGATATTCAAGTCAAAGTCAACGCGCTCGATCTGCTGCGGAAGGAACTGCCGCGCAAGCGAACGAAAGGCACCGTCGGCACCGGCTCGATGAATGACCCCTACATGCCGATTGAAGCCGAGCGCAATATGACAGGTCGTGCATTGGGCATCATCGCCGAGCATCAATTCCCGGTGCACATCATCACCAAGAGCGACCTCGTCGTGCGCGACCTCGCCACGCTGCAAGCGATCAGTCAAGTCTATGCCGCCGTCAGCTTCACTATCACCACCGCCGACGATGATCTGGGCAAACGATTGGAACCCGGCGCCCCCAGAGTCTCGGCCCGCTTTGCCGCGATGCAAACCCTCGCCGCGCACAACATCCTGACCGGCGTCACGTTGATGCCCGTCCTGCCCTTCATCGAAGACACCGCAGACAACATCGCCGCCATCATCACTCGTGCCCGCGACTCCGGCGCGACGTACATCCTGCCCGCCTTCGGCGTCACCCTGCGCGATCGGCAGCGCGATTACTACTACGCCAAACTCGATCGGCTCTTCCCCGGCCTGCGCCCGCGCTACGAGCGCGCCTTCGGCCAGCGCTACAGCGCCTCCAGCCCCAACGCCAGTCGCCTGTATCAACTCTGCCGCGACCTCTGCGACCGCTACGGCCTCGCCCTCAAAATGCCCTTCTATCAGCCGCCGACGCAACTTGCCTTGCTCTAACCCCACTGGCGCGTCATGGCGAGGAGCATCCTGAGCGAAGCATAGCGTAGTCGAAAGATGCGACACATGCGGTGTAGTGCTCCCGCGAAGCCATCTCCCGCTAACCGGCAAAGAGATTGCTTCGCCGCCTTCAGCGGCTCGCAATGACGTGTATCACAGCGACATTTTCTAACCGCCCTGACATTGATTCTGACCCAATCGTGTGCCATAATCGCACATCCATCCAGTCAAGGGAGACTCTCATGGAACATGGCCTGAGCATTCCTGATCTCGGTCTATCACCCGCTGCCGCCGCCGCCCGCTTCGATACGCTCCAAACCACACTCGTCGATCTATGGAAGTTCATCCAGTCGCTGAACCAGGACGAGCAGACCATCGTCGTCGTGCCATCGATGTCGATCGACTCCGATCTGCCCGGCGCGGAGATGCAAGCCTACGAAGAACGTTTCTTATTTTTGTTGCTTCTCCTGCGGCAGCCCCGCGCCCGATTGATCTACGTCACCTCCCAGGCCATCAACCCCAGCATCATCGATTACTATCTCGATCTGCTGCCCGGCGTCATTTCCAGCCATGCCCGCAAGCGCCTGTTTCTCGTCGCCCCGCTCGATGGTTCACCGCGCCCGCTGACCGAAAAACTTTTGCAGCGCCCGCGCTTGATCGAACACATCCGATCGTTGATCCCCAATCCCGATCGAGCGCATCTCGTCCCCTACAACACCACGACGATGGAACGCGATCTCGCTTTGCGATTGGGCATCCCGATGTATGGCGCCGATCCCAAGTTCTTCCCGCTGGGCACCAAGAGCGGCTGCCGCCGCATCTTCGCTGAGTGCGGCGTGCCACATCCGATCGGCTTTGAGAACCTGGCCTCGATCGATGACGTGGTCAACGCCATTCACGATATGCGGGCGACCAAACCACAGATCAAACAAGTGCTGGTCAAACTCAACGAAGGTGTCTCCGGCGAAGGCAATGCGCTGGTCGATCTGAGCAGCCCGCCCCACCCCGGCGATCCCGGCGAAAAGTCTGCCATCCGTGACTGCCTGCACGCCATGCGCTTTGAACTCGCGACGATGACTTACGAAGAGTACGCGGCTAAACTTGCCGAGCGCGGCGGCATCGTCGAAGAGCGTATCATGGGTGAGGAGTTTCTCAGCCCCAGCGTACAGCTGCGCGTCAACCCGCTGGGCAAACTCGAAGTCCTCTCCACACACGATCAATTGTTGGGTGGCCCCAGCGGTCAGAGTTACCTCGGTTGCATCTTCCCGGCGGCCAACGACTACGCGCCGATGATCACACGCGAGGCGGTGAAGGTAGGCGAGCGGCTGGCGAAAGAAGGCGTCATTGGCCGCTTCGCGCTGGACTTTGTCCTCGTCCGATCGAAGGGCGGACAGTGGGACCCCTACGCCATCGAGATCAACCTGCGCAAGGGCGGCACGACGCATCCCTTCTTGACGCTGCAATTCCTGACCGACGGCACGTACGATCCCGACACGGCGACATTCACTGCACCCAGCGGGCGTCGCAAATACTTCGTCGCCAGCGATCACGTCGAAGCGCCCAACCTGCGCGCCTTCACGCCCGATGATCTTTTCGACCTCGTCGTGCGACGCGGCCTGCACTTCGATCAGGCGCGGCAGACGGGCGTCGTCTTCCACATGATGAGCGCGCTCGGCGAGGTGGGCAAGCTGGGCATGGTGGCCGTCGGCGAATCGCCAGAGGAAGCACGCATCTTGTACGATCGCACGCTGGCGATTCTGGCTGAAGAAGGCGAACTGGCCGTAAAGTCCGGGCCGGTGGCGTAAGAGACGATCGTGTCATTCCGAGCAGAACGAGGAATCTCTCGCGCAGCAGGCGGCATGGCTGGCCAAGCTAGAGATCCCTCGTCGCAAAAAGCACTCCTCGGGATGACACTTGGCGTGGCCGAGTTTCTGCCGTCACGCATCCCGCTTGAGGGATGGCCCTCTCGGAATGACACAGACATTCGTTACTTGAAGTGCGGCATCACATCACTGGCGAGCAGTTCCATGCTATCTTGCTCGTTGTGATAGAACGACGTGATAAGCAGCTGCGTCCCCGCGTCTTGATACTTCCCCAGCACATCGAGCGCCTGTGACACCGTTACGACGAAGCCCCGCATCTGAGCGGGCACGCCCAATCGTTCGCGCTTTGCCTTGAGCGCGGCCTCATCACGCGCGAGGATCATCGGGGCCAGGTTGGTCCGCTCGATCGAGTTGTAATCGCGCCCTTCGGTTTCGCAGTGGCCGCGCAGCACATCGAACTTGTGCTTCACATCGTCGGGACTGCCGAAGAAGTTGCAGGCATCGCCCACGCGCGCCAGCGCCCGCAGCGTCAACTGCTCGCCGCCGCCGCCGATCAGGATCGGGGGATGCGGCTTTTGTACGGGCTTCGGTTCGAGCAGCGCATCTTCCACATGAAAGTATTTGCCGTGGAAGGTTGCGCGCGGTTCAGTCCACATCGTCTTGATCAGGCGAATGGCTTCTTCCATCTGGCGGATGCGGATCGCCGGTTTTTCCGGGAAAACATAGCCATACTGCCCGTATTCCTGATAGTACCAGCCCGCGCCAAAACCAAACGTCAACCGCCCGCAGCTGATGATGTCCACTCCGGCGGCCATCTTGGCGATCAGAGCCGGATTGCGATACGCGACCGACGAGACCAGTGTACCCAATCGGATTCTGGACGTGACCGCCGCGAGCGCAGCCAACACCGTCCAACCTTCCATGAACGGCTCATCGGGTTCGCCCACGCCCGGAATCTGGATCAGGTGATCCATCACCGAGAACCACGCATAGCCCAATTCTTCGGCGCGCTGCGCCTTGTGCTTCACACCTTCAAACATCTCATAGGGATCAGAGCCGTACAGCCACGACGGATTGTGAATACCGAATTTCATTTTTCCTCCGCAATCAATGACATGGAGACCAATTGCCGACTTCTCATCGGCACTCAGCCCGGTGCGTCGCATTGAACCAGAGATACCTGCCACTTTGCAGTTTTACCATATTCGACGACTTTTATGCGAGCCCTTGACTTCGAGTTAGCTTCAGGTGGTACACTATCCTTCGAGGTGAATTTATGAAGATCGCAGAAGTGAGTGAGCGACAGGGCATGTCGTCGGATACGTTGCGCTACTATGAGCGGATTGGTCTCATTCCGCCCGTCAATCGAAACGGAAGCGGCATCCGGGATTACAACGAACTCGACATCCGGCGGGTCGAATTCATCAAGTGCATGCGGAGCGCCGGGCTGCCCATCGAAGTATTGATCGAATACATGGACCTGGTGCAGCGCGGCGACCAGACCATTGAGACGCGCAAGGAAATCCTGAAAGAACAACGGGCTTTGCTGACCGCGCGCATCCAGGCCATGCAAAAAACATTGGACCTGTTGAATCACAAAATCCAGGTCTATGAGAATCGAATTTT
>JAUQXD010001203.1 GCA_030834835.1 Thermoflexales bacterium
CGTTGCTGCGTGGCGGTTGCATTAAGGCGCGTGATACGATCTCGTCGAGATTGACCGGGGGCATGGCATCCTACGTTGTGGGCGCAGGCAGACGCGCCTGTACAGACCTTAAACCGATTGTAAGGACTTAGCGTCAGGCGGGCATGGAGAACAGCGGGAAAGAAGGGGATTTTTCAGTGAAGAGTGAGGAGTGACGAGTGGCGAGTAATGAGTGAAGAAGCCAACCCTCATCCTAACCTTCTCCCTATTAGGGAGAAGGAACCGCGTCCCCTCGCCCTGTTAGGGAGAGGGCTAGGGTGAGGGTTAAATGCCGCGCCGATATGCTTCGGGCGAGACGCCGACTTCGCGGCGAAAGACGCGACTGAAGTAGCCGCTGTCGGAGAAGCCCACCGCTAACGCGATCTCGGTGATGGGCTGGTTCGTGTCGGTAAGGAGTTGTCTGGCCTGATTGATTCGATAGCGCGTGAGGTAGGCCACCGGCGTCATGCCCAGTTCCTTGCGGAAACAGGTGGTCAGATAGTCGTCGCTAAGGCCCACATGCCGCGCCACGTCCTCGCGCGAGATCGGCTCGGCGTAATGCTCGTGCATAAAGGCCATCGCTTGTCGCACCAAACGCTGCGCTTCCAGGCTCAATTTGCGTTTGCGCTCCAGCGCAGCCTCGATGTGGGCCAATGTCTCTTCGACGCTGAATAAGCCTTTGCTTAGCACCGTCGCCACGCCGCGATTCAAGCGGGCCATGTCACTCTCTGTCAAGGCTTGCCCCGTCACCACAATCACCGGGATGTCGCGCGTGGCTTCACGTTCGCGCAAGGCGGCCAGCACGCCAAAGCCGTCGAGTTCGGGCATCATCAGATCGAGCAGGATCAGATCAGCGTGTTCATGCTCTAGGATGTTCAGTGCTTCGCGGCCCGTGCGTGCTTTTAAGACGCGCGACGTCGTCGCTTGCGACGCTACTAATCGCGCGTGCATCTCCACCGTGTTCGGATCATCGTCTACGATCAGGATCGTCTTCGCCGATTCACCGATCAACCCTTGTTGCTCGAGTGCGTGCGTCAACTCCGCTAACCCGATCGGCTTGGTGAGGTAATCGAGTTCCAGCACCGATCCCGTATCTGAGGTCAACGAATAGAACAAGACAGGCACGGCCTGCGTCGCCGGATTGCACTTCAGCACTTTCAGCACATCCCAACCCTGACGCGGTACGATGCTCATATCCAACACGATCAAGCCCGGCGGCGACACGGTGAGGGGCGCTTGCCAATCGACTTCTTCATCCAACCCGATCACCTGCACTTCAAAACCGCGTTGATTCAAGTGGACGCGCAGTTGATCGCCGCTATCCGATCGGCCTGTCAACACGACGACGTGATTATCGGCGAATAGGCGCGTCGTCGAACGCTGGGCTTGAATCGCGGGTGCGGGCACGATCGGGAGCGTGAAGTAAAACGTAGAGCCAGCACCTTCTTCGCCGGACGAGCGCACCCCGATCGAGCCACCGTGCAATTCGATCAGGCGTTTGCAGATCGCCAGCCCCAGACCGAGGCCGCTGTAGCCGCGTGACGTGCTGCGCTGCGATTGGCGGAACTCGTCGAAGATGAAGACTTGTTCTTCCGGCGCGATGCCGAGGCCGGTATCGCTCACCGCGATAGTGACGGTATCTTCAGCAGCTTCGAGCGTAAGCCGCACTTCACCCGTGGCTGTGAACTTGACGGCGTTGCTGATAAGGTTCAACGCCACCTGCCGCAAGCGCGTGCGATCGCCCCATACCCACGGCCCGGACGGTGGCAGATCGACGCGCCATGCCAGACCTTTATCGTGCGCGAGTTGATGGCCGGTTTCGGTCACGAGGCGCAGCGTCTCGCTCAGATCGATCAATTCGTTGGTCAGGCGCAGTTGGCCCGCCTCGCTGCTGGCCAGGTCAAGCACGTCGCCGATGAGATAACCCAAATGTTGTGCACTGAGGTGAATGCGTTCGATGTCTTTGTGCTGCGCTTCGGGCAGCGGCGCGTCACTTTCGTTCAATAGCATCTTGCTTAGGCCGACGACCAGATTCAATGGCGTGCGCAGTTCGTGGCTGACTGTTGAGAGGAAGCGGCTCTTCAAGCGATTGGCTTCTTCTGCCAGACGCCGGCCTTCGGTGGCTTCACGATACAACTGCGCGGTG
>JAUQXD010001204.1 GCA_030834835.1 Thermoflexales bacterium
TGATGCGTGCCGTGCTGGCGTTGTTCGAGAAGGTCATCCAACTCAAGCGCACGCTGCCCGAAGACGCCTACGTGTACGCGATGAACATCGCCGAGCCGGGCTGGCTGGCCGACCTGGTCGCGTCCACACTCGATCTGGAAGTGGGCGCGCGGCAGGAACTGCTGGAGATGCTCGACCCGACCAGCCGCTTGCAGCGCCTGTCCATTCTGCTGGCCAAAGAATTGGACGTGCTGGAACTGGAAGATCAGATTCATTCGCGCGTGCAGCGCGAAGTCGATCGCGGCCAGCGCGAGTTTTATCTGCGCGAACAGATGAAAGCGATCCAAACGGAGTTGGGTGAAAACGATCCGCTGACGCGCGACCTCAACGAACTGCGCGAGAAACTCGACGCGAAGAATCTGCCCGACGAAGCGCGCGCCAAAGCGGATAAAGAGATGGAGCGGCTGCTGCAAATGCCGCCGCAAGCGCCGGAAGTGGGCATCATTCGCACCTACCTCGATTGGCTGATCGATCTGCCATGGCGCGAGGCGTCCACCGACAATCTGGATGTTAGCCACGCGGCCCGCTTACTCGACGCGCAACATTACGGCATCCCCAAGGCCAAAGATCGCATTCTGGAATACATCGCTGTGCGAAAACTCGCCGCCGACAAGATGCGCAGTCCCATTCTGTGTTTTGTCGGCCCGCCGGGCACAGGCAAGACGTCGTTGGGCAAATCCATCGCCGAGGCGCTGGGCCGCAAGTTCGTGCGCGTCAGTCTGGGCGGCATCCGTGATGAGGCTGAAATTCGCGGGCATCGCCGCACCTACATCGGCGCGCTGCCGGGTCGCGTCTTGCAGACGATGCGACGCGCGGAGACGATCAATCCGTTGTTCATGCTGGACGAGATCGACAAAGTGGGCAACGACTTTCGCGGCGATCCATCGGCGGCCCTGCTGGAAGCGCTCGATCCTGAGCAGAATTACGCGTTCAGCGATCACTATCTGGAAGTGCCCTACGATCTCTCGAAGGTGCTGTTTGTCACCACGGCCAACTCGCTCGATCCAATCCCGGCGGCTTTGCGCGACCGATTGGAAGTGATCGAGTTCAGCGGCTACATCGAGGAAGAGAAGGTCGCCATCGCGCGGCAGTTTCTCGTGCCGAAACAATTGAATGAGCACGGCCTGACGCCGCAGCAACTCACGATCGGCGACGCGGCGATTCGCGGCATCATTCGCGAATACACCTTCGAGGCGGGCGTCCGCAATCTCGATCGCGAGTTGGCGAACCTGGCGCGCAAGACCGCGCGCAAAGTGGCTGAAAACAAGCCGCACGCACACACCATCTCGACCAAGGTGTTGGATAAATACCTGGGGCCGCCACGGTATACGTTTGGCCTGGCCGAAGAAAAAGATGAAGTGGGCGTGGCGACCGGCGTGGCGTGGACGGAAGCGGGCGGTGACATCCTGCCAATCGAGGTAACGCTGCTCGACGGCAAGGGCGGCCTGCTGCTGACCGGCCAGTTAGGCGAGATCATGCAGGAGTCCATTCAGGCGGCGCTGTCGTATGCGCGCTCGCGGGCGAAACAGTTCAAGATCGAGAAGATCAACTTCGACAAGATCGACATTCACGTTCACGTGCCGGAAGGCGGCATTCCCAAAGACGGCCCGTCAGCCGGTATCACCGTCGCAATTGCGTTGATCTCCGCGTTCACACAGCGGCCCGTGCGCCGCGAGGTCGGCATGACGGGCGAGATCACGCTGCGGGGCCGCGTCCTGCCGATCGGGGGCTTGAAAGAAAAAGTGATGGCCGCGCATCGCGCCGGATTGAAGACCATGATCGTGCCCAGGAAGAACGAAAAGGACATGGTCGAAATCCCGAAGAAGATTCTGAGCGATCTGAAGTTCATCCTGGTCGATCACATGGATGAAGTTGTGAGCGAGGCGCTGCGTCCGGCCAAACCAGTGCGGCGCACGGCCATGAAGAAAAACCCCAGACGCAAGCGATGACTCTGGCCCGATAATCGGCGGTATAATACAACCAGTTCCAACGAATGAGCCTGATGCTCATTCGTTGCGTTATCCCCGGGATACAGCCTATTTCATGGAGGAAATATCATGTCTGACCGCGATCTACTGCAACGCATTTCCGACGACGATGTGAAGTTCGTATCCCTGCAATTCACCGACCTGCTAGGCACCGTGAAGAGCGTGGACATGCCCGCGCACCGCATTGCCGATGTACTGGAACACGGCGTGTGGTTCGACGGTTCATCGGTCGAAGGTTTCGCCCGCATCCAGGAAAGCGATATGCTGCTGCGGCTCGATCCCGACACGTACCGCGTGCTGCCGTGGAGTTCGCCGGAGCGCCGCCGCGCCCGCGTGCTGTGTGATATCTACAACACCGATGGCACGCCGTTCGAAGGCGATCCGCGCTACATTTTGAAGCGCCAACTGGCGCGCGCCAAAGCGATGGGCTATCACTTCAACGTCGGCCCGGAACTGGAATTCTTCCTGCTGCGCAACAACAACGGCGATCGTGTGCAGGCCGTGCCCCATGACGTGGGCAGTTACTTCGACTTCTCGGCGAAGGATGAGGCGCAGCGCGTGCGCAGCGCCATCGTGCTGGCGCTGGAAGCGATGGGCCTCGAAGTCGAAATGAGCCATCACGAAGTGGCGCTGGGCCAGCACGAGATCGATTTCAAGTACGACGACGCACTCGTCACCGCCGATAACTCGATCACTTTCAAGTACGTCGTGAAGGCGGTGGCTGTGGAGCACGATCTGCTGGCGACGTTCATGCCTAAGCCGATCTTCGGCATCAACGGTTCGGGCATGCACACGCATCAAAGTTTGTTCTCGGCCGAAGGCAAGAATTTGTTCTTCGATGCGAATGATCCGTTCCACCTGACCCCGATCGCCTATTCGTTCCTCGCCGGCCAGTTGAAGCACGCGCGCGCGTTAGCCGCCATCGTCGCGCCGACGGTCAACTCGTACAAGCGACTGGTGCCCGGCTACGAAGCACCCGTGTATGTCTGTTGGGCGCAGATGAACCGATCGGCGTTGATTCGTATTCCGCGTTACACCCCCGGCAACGATCAGGCCACGCGCATCGAACTGCGCTTCCCCGATCCGTCGTGCAACCCGTATCTCGCCTTCGCGGCGATTCTGGCTGCTGGTCTCGATGGCATCGAGCAGAAGTTGGCCGCACCACCCAACGTTAACAACGTCGATGTCTATCACTTCACGCCCGCCGAACTCAAAGAACGCGGCATTGACACCCTGCCCGGCACGCTGGAACAAGCGCTCGACGAACTGGACAACGATCCTGTCATTCGTGAGGCCATGGGCGAGAAGTTGTACGAAGACTACGTGCGCGTGAAGCGCGGCGAGTGGGACGATTACCGTCTCCGCGTGTCGCACTGGGAGTTGGAACGATACTTAGAGACTGCGTAAGCATGACGAGTGATGAGTGACGAGTGAAAAGTGAGATCACTCGTCACTCATTATCACTCAGGTAGCGGAGCGGCCCAGTCATTCCCGAACGCTTCTGGCGGGAATCCAGAGTGTTTATCAGTGCGCATTGCCAACCGTCAATCTGGATGCCCGATAGAAACGTTCGGGCATGACGCTTCACCAAGCCTGACTTAATGATGTGGCAAGCTGCGAGTAATTCCAGACCCTGCCGTATGAGGAGTAAACGCAACAATGACTGAACCAACCACTTGGGGCATTCGTGCCGGTCGGACCGGAGAAGCCCACGAATTGTTTTTGAAGAAAGATGTCGTCGCGCTCGGGTGGCATGAAGTTGGCGACTTATCTAAGATTGGCAAAGACCGTGAGTCATTCAAGACGGCGATTGCTAAAGTCTTTCCCGACAAGAAGCTGATGGCAGTTGCCATTGATGCTGGTCAACTCTACCGCTTCCTATACGAGATGCAGGTAGGCGATATTATCGTCTATCCCTCGAAGTTTGATCGACAGATTCGTATCGGTCGAGTGGAAGGCGGTTATCGCTACGAGTCAGCGCACGCAGAAACCTACCCAAATGTGAGAGCGGTCAAATGGTTGAAGACGGTGCCCCGTACGCAATTTACACAGGGCGCGCTTTATGAAATCGGGGCGGCAATGAGTCTCTTTCAGATCAAGAATTATGCCGACGAATTTCGCGTCGCGCTAGAAGGCAAGGTCGCACCAGTGCCGGTCTCCAAAGATGAGACGGTTGGGCTGGTAGCAGCGGATATTGAAGAGACGACACGTGATTTCATCCTGAAGACACTGTCCCAAGAACTCAAAGGCCATCCGTTTGCTTACTTCGTCGCGCACCTGTTAAACACGATGAATTATCGGACGCGCGTCTCACCAGAGGGGCCGGATGGTGGGATAGACATCATTGCTCACCGCGACGAATTGGGTTTTGAACCACCGATCATCAAAGTCCAAGTTAAGAGCATAGACGGCAAGAGTGGTGATCAAGATGTATCGGCGCTCTACGGGAAGATCGGTGACAAAGAGTACGGACTATTCGTCACCATCGGTAAGTTTACCCCTCCAGCCAAAACGTTCGCCAAGAGTAAGACGAATTTGCGCTTGATCGACGGCGAAGAATTGGTCGATTTGATCTTCGCACACTACGAGCAATTCGATTCTCGCTACAAAAGCATTCTGCCGCTAAAGCGAGTGTACGTGCCGGAAGCACACGTGGATGAAGAAGAGTGATCTCGCTTTTCACTCATCACTCGTCACTTTGGGAGAACAGCCAATGGGAAAGATTATTCACCTCCAACTGAAACCCGCCGAGGGCGAACCGATGAAAGTGGCGAGCGCCGTCGAAGCGCTTGCCAATCACGGGCTGCGCGACGATGCCAATGCGGGGCGCACCAAACGACAGGTGTTGATCATCGAACGTGAACTGCTGGACGAGTTCCAACTACCGATCGGCGATGTGCGCGAGAACATCACGGTTGAGGACATTCAACTGGCGGGGACACCAGCAGGCGTGCGGATGCGCGTGGGGAACGCGCTGCTGGAAGTCACGCTCGATTGCGCGCCG
>JAUQXD010001205.1 GCA_030834835.1 Thermoflexales bacterium
ACATACGCCTCATCCAGCACCACCAGCACCGGCAGATTCAACAGGCGGCGCAGATCGTCATCGCCGATGATCGATCCATCGGGATTATTGGGCGAACACACAAACAGCACCTTGGCGCGCGGCTCGGATTTCACCGTCTGCTCGATCGCGTCGATGTCCAATGAAAAGTCAGCGCGTCGCGGCACAGCCACATACCTGGCCGCATTCACCGCCGACGAAAACGGATACATCCCAAACGACGGCGGGCAATCGATCACGACATCGTCGGGTACGATCACCGCCCGCAAGATCAGATCGATCAACTCGTCCGCGCCCGCGCCTGCCAGCAAGCGCTCGATTGGCAAGCCCGTGAACTTTGCCAACGCCTCACGCAGCGCAGTTGAATCTGGATCAGGGTATATGTGCAAGAACGGCGCAGTCGCCAGCGCCTCACGCACCACCGGCGACGGGCCATACGGGTTTTCATTCGCGTCGAGTTTGACGATCTGATCGGGCGCACGGCCCAATTTCTGCGACAACACCTCGAACGGTAGAATGGGCGTGTAAGGCTTCATCGCCGCGATGTCAGGCCGAACGAAATTCACCACACCTGTCGTGTCATTCCGAGGAGCACGTCCTGAGCGGAGCGGAGCGGAGTCGAAGGAGTGCAACGAGGAATCTCCGACCCCGCCAACCACATCGCCCCGCGGGGATTGAGATTCCTCACTGCGTTCGGAATGACGCGTTCTTAGCAACGCCGCCGTCGCATGCCCGTCGAGTTGTTCCGCAAAAGCGATGCGCGCCGCTTGCTCGCTCAAGGTCGCCGACGATTCATCGTCCAACGCAATCAAACTCGTAATCCGTACGAAATCCAGCGAATTCAGCGGCGAAGCAAAGCGCGCCGTGCCACCCGTGGGCATGGTATGGCTCGGCCCGGCGACGTAATCGCCCAGCACTTCAAACGAGCGCTCGCCGATGAACAGGCCGCCGGCATGTGTAATCAGCGCCGCATATTTCGCGGGATTTTCTACCGCCAAACACATGTGCTCCGGCGCATACTCATCCGCCAGACGCACAGCTTCATCCAGATCGCGCGTGATCACGATGCCGCCCTGCCCCTGCATCGAAGTCGCAATGATGGATGATCGACTGCGATCTTCCATTTGCCGTGCGACTTCTATCTGCACATTTTCCGCCAACGACTTCGACGGCGTAAACAAAATCGCTGATGCTAACACATCGTGCTCAGCTTGCGCAATCAGATCAGCCGCCACCCACGCGGCATCAGCGGAATCATCGGCAATCACCACGGTCTCAGTCGGACCGGCGAGGCCATCCAAGCCCACTAAGCCAAAGACCTGTTGCTTGGCTAACGTCACGAATAAATTGCCGGGGCCGACGATTTTATCGACCCGCGAGATTGACTCCGTGCCATAGGCCAGGGCCGCAATCGCCTGCGCACCGCCCAGCGTGTAGATCGTATCGATGCCGGCAATGTGTGCAGCCGCCAGAATCACATCCGAGATCGTGCCCGTGCTACGACTCGGCGGCGTCACAACGATAACATCTTGTACGCCCGCCACTTGCGCCGGAATCACCGACATCAACAACGTTGATGGCAGCGGCGCAGTGCCACCTGGCACATACACGCCCACCCGTGTCAACGGCGTCATCTTTTGCCCAAGCGTGCCGCCCATGTCGCTGGTCGTCCATGACGGCAACGGTTGATGTTGATGGAAACGCCGCACGCGATCAGCGGCAAACTTCAATGAATCGATCAACTCACGCGGCAAACGATCAGCCGCGGCGGCCAACTCCACCCGATCGACCTTCAAGCCTTCGAGGCGCACGCCGTCGATGCGGAAGGTCCACTCGCGCAGGGCTACGTCGCCGCGCGCGCGAACATCGGCCAGAATTTCGGCCACGGCTTCGGCGGGCGTCACGTCGCGGCCAAAGATGCGACGCAGGCTGGCGCGCAATGATTCAGGCAGCGGCGTTTCGGCCCTGACGCGATTGAGGATGGTGGGCAAAGCCTCAGCAACGGTATAGGTTTTCAGCATGATGACACTCCGTGGTGCGTAGTGCGTGGCGGGAGCACTGCACCGCATGTGTGCGTGACTTCAACACGAAACACGCATCACGCAACACGCGCAATCAAGATTCCAAAGTTCGCAACAATTGTGTGTATCTCGGCGGCTCTTCTTCAAAGATGTACGTCACCGGCGTGACGACGACGCCGCTGCCGCCGATGGCGCGTAGTTCGGTGATTGTCGGCATGAGACGGTCTTTGCGCACGACGATGTTCACGTCGAACCACGAGCGATCATCGCGTGTAACGACGGGCGAGATGGTGGGGCCTTGCAGACCGCTCAGGTGCGGCTGGGCCAGCATCGCCTGCGCGATGGCTTCCGGCGATTCGCCGCGCATGTTGGCAAAGACCAGATAACTGCCCTGCGCGCGCAAATGCGCCTCGATGAATTCCAGTAATTGACGCGCCACGGCCAGCACTTCGGGGCGCTGTTGCAAGGCCGATCGATTGGCGATGAGGACGGCCTGCGATTTCAAGATCACGCCATCGGGCAGCGGGCGCAGTCGATTGTCGCGTAACGTCGTGCCCGTCGAGACGAGATCGGCGATCAGGTCGGCGTAACCGATCGTGGGCGCGACTTCGAGCGTGCCTTCGGAATCGATCAGTTTCACATCCGATAGGCCGTGCTGCGCGAGATAAGTGCGGGTGAGGTTGGGGTATTTGGTCGCCACGCGGAGCCGATCGGGTTGTTGAGATTGCCGCGTGACAAGGTCGCTTACGGTGAGGACATCGTCCCACATTTCAGGCACGGCCAAAGCCAACGAGCATGATCCAAAGCCCAGCGCTTCATGCAGGATGATGATGTCGTCGCCATCGCCGCGCTTTTCTTCGACGGCATCGAGTCCGGCAATGCCAAAATCGAGGCTGCCCTGCCGCACACCCACGACGATGTCGCCGGGCCGTTGAAACAGCACGGATAGATCGGGCACGGCGGGCACGGTGGCCTGATATTGACGCGGATTGGGCTTGTAGATGCTCAGGCCGCAGGCATCGAGAAATGCTAATGATTCAGGCTCCAAACGACCCTTGGACGGCAAGGCAAAGCGAATGTCGGTGCGAGGCATGAAGATTTTCCTTTAGTCGGGCAAGTTGGCAACTTGCCTTACAAATAAAAAGCCCCTCGAATCATCGAAGGGCTTGTGACTGGAACGGCATCAGGCGCGATCAGGCAGACCTTCGAGCAAGGGTATAGGTTGCATGATGGTGATGCGCCACAACGGTAATGATGTTCATCGTGGGTCGAACTTTATCATACGGGTTTCAATCCGTCAATCGGCAATGTGCACAACCTCAGTCCCCAATCAGCAAGGCAATCCTGCTCAATTATGAACAGCGGCGGCTCAGATTGAAGCCGGGCCGCCGCTGTGGAAAGCAGAATCGCCCGGTCGGTTTATTGTTCTGGCGCGCCCGCCGTGATCCAGTCGCTGACCTGTTGAAGCTCGGTCAAGTTGAGTTGGCCGAAGTGCCCGGCGCTTTGTTTCTTAATCAGCAGGCTGGCCGCCGGATCGCCCGCGACAATAATCGCGCCGGTGCTGCCGCCTTTCATGGCTGAAGCATAGGTGAGCAGGTTCAGGCCGCCCATCGCCGTGTCATTGTGGCACGCGCTGCACTTCGCCTGGAAGAGCGGGCGGACGGTAGCGTTGTAAGTCAACGGGCCAGC
This sequence comes from Thermoflexales bacterium, assembly GCA_030834835.1. GTDB lineage: Bacteria > Chloroflexota > Anaerolineae > Fen-1058 > Fen-1058 > JAGOBP01. Next base: position 3,729 of record JAUQXD010001205.1, read on the forward strand.
GACGGCAGGCGCACCAACTGCGGTCGGCTCAACAACGGGTGTTGGCGCAGGTGTCGGCATGGGCGGTAGTTGCTGCTGAACGATCGGCTTGAGGGCCGGAGCATCCAGGCCGGCGTACGGCCAGGTGTTGCCGTGGCAGCCGCTATTGGAACAGAATGAACTGTTGTCGGTGCCGCCGGCATTTTGAGTCGTGTGACAGGAGGCGCAGGTCGGATTGAAGGCCTGATAGTGCATGGCGATCCAGTTGGGGCTGAGGTGCGTCTCCGGTTCCGGTCCGCGGCTGATCTCGATGTTGGCGGTGAATTTATCGGGGCCGGCGACCACCGGGATGGAGTGGCACAGGTTGCATTCCAGCCGGATCGATTCTTGCTTATCGTTCAAGTGTTTGCCATCGTGACAGCGGAAGCAGCCCGGCGAGAAGCGGTGACCGACATTGTTGAAGTGTGAGTCCCAGTTGGCTTTTTGCTCCGGGAAGGAACTTTGTCGGTAAGTATCCTGCAAAGTCGTAACCACGGCATCCAGCTGGAGCGAATTAGCGGCGTAGTATTCGGGATAGGTCGCGCGATAGTAATCTTTCAACGTGGCGATGTTCGCCAGCGCCTGATCGGTGGTGGCGTACGTCTGGCTCAACACCTCGGCCGCCTTCAACCGAATCTCCGGGATCCGGGGCGAGATGACGTTGTTCGCCAGAAGCTGATCGACAGCGTCCGTGGGTGGCAGGATCAGGTGCGTGATCCGATTGTGACATGTGATGCAGTCCATCTTCTTGAGTTTCGAGGTATCGACCTTAGTCACATCAAAATCGGTGGTGAGGTCATAGTAGTCGGTATTTTTGCCGTTAGCGTCGATGACGCGCACAAAGGGGATGTCCTGCTCGCCTTCGCCTTCGGCCAGGTAGTAAACATCGCTTTGAATGTGCCAGTGAATGCCTTTGCCCAGTCCCTGGCGCGTGTTGCCGCCGCCCGTCTTGAGCGTGAGGTAGATGCTGGTCGGCGTGTTGTTCACATCGGTGCCGAAGCGCTTGATTTCAAGCAGTTTGTCTGCTGAGAATTTCTCTGGCGAGTGACACCGCTCACACGTTTCGCGGGCGGGACGCATGTCGTCGGCGCGGATGGGGAATTCATACGTGGTGAAGATCGTGGCGAAGACGTGCTTCAGGTCGCCGGCCTTGCGCAGAATGAAGCCGCCGCTCCCCATGAAATCTCGCCCGATATGGCACTCAACACACAGAATCCGCGCATGAGGCGAAACTTGATAAGCCGTGTATTCAGGCGGCATGGTGTGACAGGTGGTGCCACAGAACTGCGGGGAATTGGTGTATTCCCACGCCGCCGTTCCGCCGGAAAACACGACGATGACAACCGCGGTCAACGTGGCCCATGGCAACAGGCGACGCCATAAACGCGCGCCACTCGGCGGGACAAAGAACGATCGCAATGCCTGCTTGATCCGTTTCATCGTCTCCTCCTAAAGGTGAATCAGTCCGATCAGTTCTTGAGATTGCCAACCCGCCAGACTACTCGTCGCCACCTGGCAGTGTGGGCACAAACTCCACAGTGGGCGCGGGCGTGGGTGTGGAGGTGGGCGAACCGGCGGGTGTGGGGGTCGTCGCCGACGCTGTCGTTGCCGACGCCGTCGTTGCCACCGGAGCAGTTCCGGCGCTCCCGCCTGTCTCCGGCGCACCAGCGTTGATCCACGCGATGAATCGCTTGATTTCTGCCTGGGAAAATTGACCCGCGTGACCGCCCTTCTGCTGAATTACGATGAGCACACTCTTAGCGGGATCATTCGGCACGATGGCCGCGCCGCTCTTGCCGCCCTTCAAGGCGTCGGCGTAGGTCTTCAGCGATAGATCGCCCAGTTTGGTGGCGACGTGGCAGGTCGCGCATTTGGCCGTGATCAATTCATCCAGGCCGCCCGTCCAGCCTTCCGCCGCAACGCTCGGCGCGGGAGTCGCTGCCCCGCCCACTTCGGGCGCGCCTGCCTTGATCCACGCGATGACACGCTCGATCTCTTCGGCGGAGAGTTGTCCAGCGTGGCCGCCCTTCTGCTGAATCGTGACGAGCACACTCTTAGCGGGATCGTTCGGCACGATGGCCGCGCCGCTCTTGCCGCCCTTCACGGCGTCGGCGTAAGTCTTCAGCGATAGGTCGCCCAATGCAGAATTGACGTGACAGGCCGCACACTTCGTAGTGATGAGTTGATCGATGCCGCCTGTCCAACCCTCCGACGCTGCTGCAACCGGCGCGGCTGCGCCGGGCTGCTCGGGTGCACCGGCTGTGATCCACGCGATGACGGTCGCCAGCTCATCGGCGCTGAGTTGACCGGCGTGACCGCCCTTCTGCTGAATCTGAACGAGCACGCTGGCGTCGGGATCATTCGGCACGATGGCCGGGCCACCTTTGCCGCCCTTCAGCGCATCGGCATAGGTCTTTAGCGAGAGATCACCCAACGCGGAATTGATGTGACACGCCGCGCACTTGTTGTTAAAGATCGCGCTGATGGTGGTATCCCAGGCGTCGGCATTCACGACTGCCCCCGGCGTCGGCGTCGGCGTGATCGTCGGCGTGGGGCTGGGCACCAACGTCGGCGTCGGCGTGTAGGGCACAAACGCTTCACCGGTCACGACGGGCGGCACGGTGTCGATGGCCGTCTTTTCGAACGTGACGAACTGGAACAACAAGAAGGCCGAGACCACGACGATCACACCTGCGACCGGATAGAACACGCGCTTTCGCTGGTGCAGGACCTTCGGCGAAACGTCTTTCGTTGCCTTGCCTGCTTCGATCAGGGCCAGCTCAGCCGGATGCTCGTGCTGCATTTCCTCGCGCGTCATCTGGCCCGTGAACATCGCTTTGTTGAAATGGCGCAGGTGGACGTGATAGAAGTGCCACAAAATAATGGCCAGCACGGCCGGAATCAGCAGTTGATAGAAGATATTGACGAAGTACACCACCGGATATTTATCTTGCGATGGAATGTAGTGTGACATCCACGCGGCCGAGAAGTTA
>JAUQXD010001206.1 GCA_030834835.1 Thermoflexales bacterium
CACGGCCGACCACATCGCAGACCGACTCGCCCTAGACTTGTTCCGCGAGGCCGCCGCCCAACCGCGAGCTTCGACCCTGAGTTTCTTGCACAGCGCGAGAGCAGGAGCGTGAACGTGTCGGTAATCATGCTACAGTGTCGATCATTGCATTCAATATGATACACACAACCAATTGGCGAACGTTGACGGTGTGCCCCAGCTCACACTTGTACTTGACGGCCAACAACGTCTCACGTCACTCCTTATTGGCCTGAAAGGCGTTTACACTGTCAAGAAGAAATACAAGCGTTATGATAACCCTGATGCGTGGGTGAAACAAAAGCTTTATTTGGACTTGCTAAAAGACCCTAGGGTCGAGGAAGAAAATGGCGAACCCGGTCTCAGATATGGATTCCGCTTTGCGGAAAAACCACCTAGAGATGATGCGCAACATTTCTGGTTCAAAGTAGGCCGTATTCTCGAATTTGATGACGAAGATCAATTCTACGAGTTTCGTGATGCCGAACGAGAAAAGCTACTTGATGATGTGACAAAACACGGCATGGCTGTATTCGATCGAAATCTTGAAAGGTTGTATCGCTCCGTTTGGAAAGATGATTTCATCTCGTACTACATTGAGCATGACCAAGATTACGATCGAGTTCTAGATATCTTCGTGCGTGCGAATGAAGGCGGCACAAAACTTAGCAAATCAGATTTGCTGTTGTCCACATTGACCGCCAAGTGGGGCGAGGTGAATGCACGCGAAGAAATTTTCGGGTTTGTAAACCGCCTAAACAATGATTTGAGTCGCAGCAACAACCTCGATAAAGACTTCATTATGAAGTCGTGCTTGGTACTATGCGATCTTCCCGTTCAATACAAGGTTGAGAATTTCAACAACAAGAATTTGGATCTTATTCAGAAAAACTGGAAGAACATCAAGGCTGCGATCGAGAACGCCGTCAATCTCATCAATAGCTTTGGCATCGACCGCGACACATTGACAAGCGCCAACGCACTTATCCCAATCGCCTACTATTTGTTCAAACGGCCCGGAACAGCACTGCTAGGCACTACACCGTTCGATGTGCGCAATGCTGCACGAATCCGGTCTTGGCTAGCGATGGCTTTGCTCAATAACTTGTTCGGCGGAACATCTGATAACCTCTTGAGAGATGCACGTACCGCACTAAATGATCACCGCTCCGAAGAGGACTACCCTACTGAAGCAATCAATGAAAAAGCGGCAGCAACAGGCCGCACGTCATACTTCAACGAATATGCCATTGAGAACTTCTTGTCGATCACTTACGGTCGGCAAGTGACATTCCTAGCATTGTCTTTATTGTACGATGACAACAATTGGGGAATAAAGCCCTACCAGCAAGATCATATTTTTCCACGCGCACTATTCAAACCCAAGGAGTTAGGCGCGGCAGGGCTCGATTCAGATCGATGAATGAGATATCTTGAGTTGGTCAATAGTGTTGGCAACCTTGAGTTATTAATGTCGAATGAAAACCAAGAGAAATCTGCTAAAGATTTTGAGAAGTGGCTCCAAACTCGCGATAAAAGCTTTAGAAAACGACATCTTATACCTGACGACGATCGTCTATTACGATTCGAGCGCTTCGAGGATTTTATTAAAGCGCGCGAGAAATTGATCACTGAACGCTTAAGAGCATTGTTCCCCGCTACGAACGTCGAGGAAGAGGAATAGCAGCACTACACTCATTCCCCAGTGTGCACGCCCACCCATAGACGCAACAGACCGCTCTTGCGAGCGGCCTGTTGTTTTTGCGCCGTGGCACTTAGTTCGTTATACTACCGAAGGCAGTGCCACGGCGCTACGCTTACCACTAGTCATGGGCACCACCTCCTCCTTTCAAAGGATAGCAAGGAAAAAATGGGTTGGGGATTTCCCCGATGATGACTGCAATTATCCGTGGAACGCCCGCCGTTGTCAAGGGCAAAAATGTACCGGGTTCCACACCGCCCGATCGATCCGCCAACGCCCAACAGGCCACCACCGGATCGATCGGACAGTTGACGATTACGATCGCTTGCTGTGATCGACCGCCTTCAAAATCTTCAAATTCAGCACGATGAATCGCCACAACTGAAGCAACTTGTTGTTCATTCGGGCGCGTTCTTTGGGTGTGATTTCCATGTCGAGCCTCCCTATTCCGGAATGATTTTCCAGCCGATTTTGCCCTGCAACTTCCACATGAACGTCGAATGGATCATGCGTTTCATCCACGCGCCCGCCAGCCCCATCTCCATGTGCGTCACAAACATATCGCGGCCTTCCTCGTTGGGGAAGCGGCGCACATCGGGCACGACGGGATACACGACGATGACGGCCGCCGAACCGTCCCACAGCGAGTCGCCCATCGACGCGATGCAGGCCGCGAACATCTCCGACATGCGCTCGTGGTGGGTCATGCGGCCCTGCTGGATCAGATCGATGATGTTCATGGCGATGATGCGGCCGATGATGCCGGACACCATACCGGTGCGCGGCGGCGCGGCGCTGATCGATAGATTCCTGGGGTTGACGTGCGGCTGCGAGATCGGTCCCGGCGGCGCAAAGGCGATGCCGCCCGCAAAGATGTTGCGATAGTTGGGGTTTTGGTAGACCGACGGCCACGCGTCGGGATTCTCGGCCAGCGTGGGATACGGCAAACCATAGATGCCATCCACCGTCACAAAGCCCAGCGGATTCACCACTTTACTGGAGACATCTTCGCCATCTTTGCCGATGTACTTCAACGGCATGCCCGTAAAACGTGGGATCAACATGGCATAGTCAAAGTCCGTCGCGCCGTCGTTTGCGGCAAAGTCTTGCCAGTGAACGCGCCCCGGCTCCACGCCAACCACGCCCTTCTGAATCTCCCCGTTGATGCCATATTCCTTGAACACGGCGCGAATGAAGTCTTCGCTGGACACCACATTGCCGTGCTGCTTCACGTGCACGCCGCGCACGCCAAAATCGCCCAGCGCGCGCTCGTTGGTCAGGAAGGTCAAATCGGCTTTATCGCGCACGCCGCGCCGCACCAGGTCTTTGTGGACATTGGTCACATACTCAAACGCCGCGCCCTGACACGTCGCGCCGGGATGTCCTGTGCCAATGACAATGCGCTGTCGCTCGCCCTTCTTCATCCGCTCGACCGCGCCCAGATATTGCTCGCGTGCTTGCAACGCATGACCGGAAGTACAAATCGAGTAGGTATTCCCGTGATCGGGGCCGAGACCGGGTGTGGCGGCAAAATCCAACTGCGGGCCGGTGGCGACCACCAAGTAGTCATAGGGCACTTGCTTCGTACCGCCTGTGCCATCCTTCATCTCGACCACCACATATTGATCGTCGGGGTGAACCTCCGTGGCGCGACCGAGCACGAATTTGACGTGCATCCGATCGTACACCGGCTTCAGCGGGAAGCGCGTTTTTTCGACATCCATGTGCCCCACGCCCACCCACACCAGCGACGGCACGAACAAAAACCGATCGGACTGGTTGATCATCGTGATGTCGTGCTGTTTGCCCAGCACACCCCCCAGATACATCGCGGCCGTGTGCCCGGCAAAGCCTGCTCCAATGATGACGACTTTAGCCATAGCAAATCTCCTCCTCAAGAGTATGGTGTGACAGGCGGCGAACAGTGTTTACGGACGATGTCGATCGTCGCGGGCCGCTCCGGCCACGTAATCCAACAGCAGAATCTCACCAGCCTCCAGCGTAATTGTTCGATCGAAAACCCGCACAGTGCGGCTCAACGCCGTATCACTCTCGAACTGGAATCGAACGTGATGTTTGCCCGGCGGCAATACAATGTCCTTGAACAAAGACGCGGTTTGATCAGACAACAAATCGGCCAGCGGATAAGTCTGCTCAAACAAGATCTGATCATCCGCCTTCAAGATCAACCGTACCGGCGCGGCGGATTGCGCCCCATCGATCGTGCGCGCATCCGATCGCGCCTCGAACAAATCCGCCGGCGACGGCAGCACAATCTGCACTCGCGCCTGCCCATCGGCATACGGCACGTACGGCACCCAATTCAGCGCAACCGAGGCCGCGTACAACACCGCCACCAGCATCAAGGCGGGGATCAAATTGCGCCAGCGCACCGGCGCTGCCATCCGGCCCAATGCAGACCGATCGAGGGCCGGGGCCAGCGGCTCACGCAGGGCCTGCGCGAAATCATCGGGCGGCAGCCAGTACAGGCCAATCGGCGCATTCGCATAATTTCGCCGCAAACGCGGCAAGCGATTGCGCGTCAGGCGTCCTTCTGCCCAGGCGTTGCCCTCACGCCGGGCACAATCGCCGGGCGCGCAACCGACGACGCGCGCTTCCGTCGCGCCGATGTCCAGGCTGCGAGCGATCAAATCCGGCGGGGCCGACGCGGTGCACGGCAGTGTAATCACCTCTAGCACTGCGTCCTGCACTACGTCAGGATTGGTCGGTCCCATCGGTTGTAAATACGGCCGCGCGCCATTATCGGCATGGCGTTCGCACGTGAAAACGACGGTTACTTTGCCAGTGGGTGTTCGCTCGCGGGCGGCACTCACCTTCTTCGAGACAATCGCCCACAGGGCCGAGTGGGACAGCAACCCGACTGAAATCGCCTGGACACTGCACGACCCCACACACAGACCGCACGACACACACAGGTCCAGATTTTCCTGGGCGACATACTTATGGATTTTGCCATCGGTGCGCGGCACCATCGTGATGGCCTGATACGGACAATCGAGCGCGCACTCGGTGCAGCCAGTACACCGATCCTTGTCGATGTGCACCGGCGGCGGCGACTTGCGGCGCGAGGGCAGCCACGGAATGGCCGCGACGCCGGCCACCAGCGCCAACAACACCAGCCAAAAACCGTTGGCCGCCCCATTGATTTCGAGGGGAACGAAAAACAGGTACAGGGGATCGAGCGACACCGGGCCGGGCAATTGCCTGAAATTCGCGGGCGGCAGCATCCCCAGCGGATCCAGGGCCGAGATGACGATCACGAGAAGACCAACGCCAATCAGCCAGTGACGCGCCGGCAGGAATTTGGGGCGGCTGAGCCGCTTGACGTGCAGCCAGTAGCCCACTGCGACACTGACGAACAAGAGGATGTGTACCAGCAGCAACAGGCCGATCCAGATCCAACTGGTGTCGTTCAGCCACGCCGATTGGATATCGGCGACGAAATTGGCGCTAGTCCCAAACACGCGCCCCAGCCAGTTCGTAACACTGGTGATGATCAGTTGCGCACGTTGATCCCAGATCAACCAATAGCCGGTGACGCCGTCCAGCACGAGGACGGCGACCATCAGCACGCCCGTGACCCACGCCAGCCAGCGCGGGCCGCGAAACTTCCCCATGAAAAACAGGCGGAAACCGTGCAGCACACTCACGATGATAGCCGCATCCGACGCGTACCGATGGACGGCGCGGATGATATGCGCGACCAGCTGGCTTTCCATTTTGGCGACGGCGTGATAGATCCCGTC
>JAUQXD010001207.1 GCA_030834835.1 Thermoflexales bacterium
CGCTGTTCAACGGCTTCGCTTTGCGCTGCGGCCAACCGCGCCGCCAGATCGACTCGCAATCGTTCCGCCCGAGCGCGGCTGTGATGCTCGCTGGCCGGATGCGCCCGCACCAGCAGCGCGATCTCAAGCGCACGCTCCGTCGCCGGTTGCTGCGCCCACAGTTCAGCCAGGCCCAGCAGCGAGTCCAACTGCCGGCACATCAAGTCGCCCTGCCGGGCAAAGCGCAGGGCTTCCGACCAGTGTTGTCGGGCGGCCAGGCTGTCGCCTGCGGCCAGGTCGGCCAACCCCAGCCAGTTAAGCGCGTCGACCATGCGCTCAAATTCATTAATCTCGGCGCACACCCGCACGCTTTCAGCCAGCGCTTGCCGGGCCTCTTCAAAGCAACCAAGCGCACAGTCCACTTGCCCGGCAGCCATCAGTGCGCCACTGCCGACCCACCGATCATCCAGCGCTCGGCTGATTGCCAGACTGTCCTGCGCCACTTCGTGCGCCCGATCGACCTGGCCCATGAGCACCAGCAGGCGAGCATAGTGGCTCAGACTGTTGGACACCATTTTCCGATCGCCCAACTGTCGATATTCTGAAATGGCGTAAGCCATTTCTGGTTGCGCGGCCGCATAGTCGCCGCGCGCCCGATTGACGATACCCGCCTGCAAAATCGCCAGGGCATGGCCCGTGCGATCCTGCAAGCGATCGTATAGCGCCGCGCTTTCCTGGAAATGTGTCAGGGCCAGATCGTGTTGCCCCAACGATGCAGAGACGGCGCCCAGCCCGATCAGATTATCGGCCACGCCGATCAGATCGCCGGCCTGTCGCAGGCGCTCAAGCCCGCGCCGCAAGTCCTGCTGAGCGGGCTGAGTGTGCCCCATGCGCCACAGGAAATAGCCGTGGCCGGTAAGCACCTGGCCTTCCGCCGAGGCGCGTGCTTGATCTGGTTCTGCAATGGGGTTGGCATCGATCTGCAACTGCTCGATCGCCTCGGCGAACAACCGGTAGCCGTCGGCGTTGTACACTTGATAATCACACCACGAGATCAAATCCAGTGCTGATGATTGAATAATGTTCCACTGGCGATGATTCACCGCCCAGCGCCAGGCCGCGCGCAGGTTATCCACTTCGTGCGCCAGCACAGCAAAGGCTTCGGCCTGCCGGGTGCTGCTGAACAGATCGACTTGAGCGTGCAGCAATTGCAGATAGTAGATGCTGTGGCGCTCCCCGGCGGCCCCGGCGGTGAGCGCCAACTTCTCAGCGGCATACTGGCGCAACAATTCGTGCAGATCGAAGCGGCCGTTCAGATCGCGTCGCAGCAACGATTTATCGATCAGCGCGGCTAACGTATCCGCTGAAACTTCGACGACGGATTGAGCCGCAGCCAGGTCGAATCCGCCGTGAAAGACGGCCAGCTGGCTGAAGACAGACTGTTCGTCAACGCTGAGCAACTGCCAGGAATGCTCAAACACCGCCCACAGGCTGCGATGCCGTTCTGGCAGATCGCGATACTTCGTGACCAGCGTTCGCAGACCGGCGGCGATGTCGTCGGCAATGGCCGCGCACGATTGCACGCCCACCAGCGAGGCGGCCAGCTCAATCGCCAGCGGCAGCCCTTCGGCCAGGCGACAGATGCGTGTAATCGCCTCGGCTTCGGGTTGCCGCTGAAACTTGCGCTGCACTTGCCGGGCGCGTTCGACAAACAACCGCTCGGCTGAAGACAAACTCAGCCCGTCCAGTTCAAACACTTGCTCGGCTTGCAACGCCAGACGCTCCCGCGAGGTGATCAACAGCGTCACTTTCGCCGTCTGACGGAGAATGCGAATGATCAAATCGACGCCGTCCAATAAATGCTCGAAATTATCCAGCACGAGCAACAACTCGCGCCCGCGCAAATGTTTGATCAGCTGTTGATCGGGTTCGGTGGTTGGCTCGATCGGCTGACCGAGCGCGCTCAAAATCGCGGGCGCTAACAGACCAGCCGCACTCAAACTGGCCAGGTTGACGAACGCCGCGCCGTCTTCGAATATCGGCGCATTGGCCGTTGACGCAGCTAAGGCCAATCGGGTCTTGCCGATGCCGCCCGGTCCGACGAGCGTGATCAGGCGGTGGGCTGGATCGGCCAGTAAGTCAGCCAGATCGGTCAGTTCTGCCTCGCGCCCGATCAGCGGCGTGGGCGCGATCGGGAGATCAAACGATCGGGTTGGGGCACTCGCCGCCGGTTCTGCTCCATCGCGAATCTGCTCGTACAGGCGCTGCGTCGCCGCCACCGGTTCCACGCCGAATTGTTCGGCCAGCATGCGGCGGCAGGTCTCGTACTGTGTCAGCGCGGCGCTGCGTTGACCGTCACGCGCCAGCAAGCGCATCAAATGCGCGTGCGCCGCTTCATCCCACGGCGCCAGCTCAATCAGGCGCGCGAGCAACTGGCGTGCGCGCGGCACGTCGTCCCAGCGCTCGTGATGGTGCGCCAGGTCCGCCAGCGCGGCTACCGCACGTTGATGCAGTGCCTCGCGTTTCAGCACCAGCCATTCTTCAAACGGTGAACTATCCACGGACGACAGCTGTAATAAAAAGTCGCCGCGATACAGCGTCACGGCTTCGGTCAGTCGCGCCGCACAGGCCGGGCAGCGCGTGATATGGCGATGTGGATGCCTGACACACGCATCGAGCAAGGCCGTGAAGCGCGCCACATCCAGATCGAAATCGCCGGCCGGATTGAATTGCAGCGTATCGCGCGTGGTCAACAAAAAAGCAGCGCCGATGGTTTCGCGGAGCGTGGTCAAGACTTGACGCAAATTGGTGCGGGCCGTGGCATCGGGCATATCGGGCCACAGCAAACCCACGATCGCATCGCGTGGATGCGCGTGATCAGATTCGACAGCGAGGTAAGCCAGCAGCGCGCGCGCTTTGTGATAGGCGAAGCTGGTGACGGGCTGCTGGTCGAGGGCCACCTGCATGGGTCCAAGTAGTGACAGCGTCAGGTTCGGCATTGGTCTGTGCGTGAAAAATCCTACTATGAATTTAGGCCGCTGATTGTATCACTATCACGTTTTTATCACGGGGCTTTGCTAGGATGGTCGAACAAGACTGACGGACTTCTGTGGAGATGCCATGAACTCAGTCACCGAATCGCGTCGTTATCAGGCTTATCTGCTGCGGCTGTGGCTCACCGGCGACGATGACGCGGCGGTGTGGCGCGCGTCGTTGGAAGATCCGCGCACGGGCGAGCGGCACGGTTTTGCCGATGTGAACAGCCTGTTGACGTTTCTGGCGGAAACGTATCATCAGGCTGATTGAGCCTGAAATCAAGGGAGAAACCATGTCACATCATTTTCGCAGATTGATTTTGATCGCAGTATTGATCACCGGGCTGCAACCGGCGCGCGCGCAAAGCCCGATCGAGTCTGCGCCGAACCCGAGCGGCCCGCTCGCGAACGGCCCGGTTGCGACGAATGCTTTTGCCTGGTACGACGGGCTGATCCAGTATTCATCGATCGTCAACTGCGTCAGCATCATTCAAGGTTTGCCGTATAACGAAAACGGCATCGGTACCTACACCGGCTTCCGCGCTGATCCTGAAGCAGGTCAACCCTCACCCAACAGCGTGTACTACGTGCACGTCGTGATCGCGGGCATGGGCAATGCCTGCAGCGGCCAGCGCGCCTACATCGATGTGCAGCTGCCTGCCAACACCTCGCTCGCCATCGACGGCACGAACAAAGTTTACTGCTATTACGATAACGTGCCATTACCGGCCAATGAATGTCCGCAGTCTTTGCCCGCTTCCGGCTATAACCCCGGCGCATATTGGATTCCGTCAGTCGATAACGCGCACGCCAATTTGTGGCCCATTCCGCTGGGGCGCATCATGGAGATTCAGATTCCGGTGCGCACGACGACGACGTTGACCAACTCGCCCCTGACGGCGCACGTTTGGGCGCTGGATGGCAACAGCAGTCCGTGGCTGCATCCGCAGCAAGGCGTGTATGTATTCAGCAGCACGCCCACGATTATTTATCCCAGCCCCTCGACGATTACGGTGACGGCGACGACCGCCCATTCGCAGGCCTATCTTTATACTTTTGGCGCGACGGGCACCGGCTACTTTGATCTGGGCACGACCACGGCCTACGGCCTGGTACATGAGGCAGTGGCGATCACATCGGCGGGCACTGCGTGGCTGGTGTGGGACGACTGGGGGCCGCCACCGCTGCAACCCGATACGCTCTATCACTGGCGCTTCACGTTCACTCCGTCTAGCGGCAGCCCGGTCTTCGGCGTCGATCAGACCTTCCGCACCCTGCCGGACGGGCGCGTGACCGTGGGCAACGGCGCGACCGCGAGCTGCACACCAGCCGCCTTCGATGCCGCGCTTACCACGGCGAAAGAGATTCGATTTGATTGCGGCGTGCTGCCGATCACGATCACGTTGAGCAGTGCCAAGACGATCAATACGAATGTAACGATCAATGGCGGCAACAAAGTGACGCTGGACATGGCAAACGCCGGACGCCATTTCTTAATCCAATCGGGCGCGACTTTAACATTGACGCAGATCACATTGATGAATGGGCAAGGCGTTTGCGGCGGCGCGGTGAACGTGGCAGCCAATGCAAAGTTGTCGCTGAACGAGACGCGGTTGATCGGCAATCACAGCACGGCGCAGGGCGGCGCGGTGTGTGTCAATACCAACGGCTCAGCGACGATTGCAAATACGTTATTCATGAGCAACACCGCCGTTTCGCACGGCGGCGCGATCGGGAACTACGGCTCCACTTCGATCGTCGACAGCAAATTCACCGGCAATATGGCGGGCATCAACGGCGGCGGCATCGATACAACCGTGTCGCTAACGATCATCAACACGACGTTCTACAGCAACACTGCCGGAGTTCGTGGCGGCGGTATCAACAACTATCTGGGTGTCATGTCGATCAATACTGGCACGCTTGATCGCAATCTGTCGGGCGGCTACGGCGGCGGCCTCTCCAACGATGCGGGCAATGCCACCCTCGATAGCAGCACCGTCACAGGCAATAGTGCCGGCAGCGGCGGCGGCGTGCAGAGTTCCGGCGCGATCAATGTGCTCAACAGCACCGTCAGCGGCAATCGCGCCACGGCGGGCAACGGCGGCGGGTTGTTGTGGATGACGAATGGCTCGATCGGGTTAATCAATGCCACATTCGCGAATAATTCGGCTTCACTGCAAGGCGGCAATATCTACGCGGGCGGCTCGGCCAACACGGCGATCACGCCGAAGAACACGCTGGTGGTCAACGGCATGCCCAACAACTGCGACGCACCGGTTTCATCGCAAGGCTACAACCTGGAAAGCGCCAACACCTGCGGCTTCAGCGCGGGCGGCGACAAGATCAACGCGAACCCTCGGCTTGCCTCGCTGCAAAACAACGGCGGATCGACGCTGACGCATGCGCTGCTGGCCGGTAGTCCCGCCATCGACGCGGGCACCAACAGCGGCTGTCCGGCCACCGATCAACGTGGCGTCGCACGTCCGATTGATGGTGACCACAACGGCAGCGCGATCTGCGACATCGGCGCATATGAAGCTCCGCCGTCATGGACGGTCTACTTGCCGTTGGTACGAAGATAAAAATCGCAGGATTGAACAACCCGTATAGAGTACCGTTCAAAATCACTCCCGGGAGGAGACAGCATGAAACGCAATCTTGTCGTTGGTCTCAGTTTGTCGAGCCTGGCCGTGGCATTTTTGATGTTGATCTTGACCTCCAGCGTGCAAGCGCAGGACAACGGGCCGCAGAGTCCGCAAGCGGCGGCGGGATCATCATTCACCTACCAGGGCCGCTTGATCAAAAACGGTCAGCCCGTCAGCAGCACCTGTGATCTGAGCCTGTCGCTGTGGGATTCAGTCAGCGGCGGCAGTTTCCTCAACAGCAGCACCTTCAACACCGTACCGATCAGCATCGGCCTGTTCACGGTGCAGATCGATTACGGCGCAACGACTTTTGCGGGTGACGCACGCTGGATCGAAACCGCAGTGAAATGTACGGGCGATGCCAACTACATCACGTTGAGTCCGCGCACCCAATTAACGGCCGCACCCTACGCGATCTATTCGCTGAACAACTGGGCGCTGAGCGGCAACAGCGGCACGAACGGCAACGGCTTCATCGGCACGACTGATAACACCGCCGTATCCATCGGTGTAAACGGCACGGCCGCACTGCGCATCTATCCACAAGCACAAAGCCCCAACATCATCGGCGGATACAGCGGCAACACCATTTCACCGACGACCTACGGCCAGACCATCGCGGGCGGCGGTGCGTTCTTTTACGAGAATCGCACATTCAATACCTATGCCACGGTCGGCGGCGGGCGCAAGAACCGCGCCGATGGTTATGGTTCGACGATCGCGGGCGGCATCGACAACGGGGCCAGCAACGATTACGCCGTCGTCGCGGGCGGCTTGAATAATCAGGCGACCGGCAGTTCATCCGGCATTGGCGGCGGCTTCTACAACGTCGCCAGCGGCTATGTGGCTTACGTCGGCGGCGGCGATCTCAACTGGGCGATGACGCAGAACGCGACGATTGGCGGCGGCTACAGCAACACCATCACCGGTGGTCAGTTGATTGCCAACAACACCATCGGCGGCGGTGTGTTCAACTTCAACTCGGGCTTCGCGGCCACCATCGCAGGCGGACATGGCAATCAAGCCACCGGCGAATGGTCGTCGATGGGCGGCGGCGGCTTCAACGCCGCCTCGGGTCGCAGCACCACCGTCAGCGGCGGCGAGTACAACGTTGCCGGCGGAGCGGGTTCGACCGTGGGTGGCGGCGGCTGGAATGGTTCCAGCAGCGGCAACAAAGCCTACGGTCTTGCATCCACCATCGATGGCGGTTTCGGCAACTTCATTTCGCCCGATGCCAGTTACGGCGTCATCGGCGGCGGCCAGCAGAACGCCATCACCGCCACGCCCGGCTCCAACCTCAATATCGCCACGATCGGCGGCGGCTACAACAATAAGGTCTCGTTGGGCGGCTCGACGGTCGGCGGCGGCAACAGCAACATTGCCAGCAACTTTGACGCCACGATTGCGGGTGGCATTAACAATGTAGCCAGCGGCGGCGCGTCCACGATTCCAGGCGGCAGCAGCAATCTGGCGCAGGGCAGCACCAGTTTCGCGGCCGGTTATCGCGCCAAGTCGTACAACAACGGCTGCTTCACGTGGGCCGACTCCAACGACTTTGATTATGGATGCACCACCAACAATGCGTTCACGGCGCGCGCCACGGGCGGCGTGTATTTCGTCACGGCGATCAATGGCTCCGGCGCTGCCACCGCCGGTGTGCAGGTAGCGGCCGGCGGCAATGCGTGGTCGCCGTTAAGCGACCGCAACAGCAAGGCCAACTTCGCGGCGGTGGATACGCGCGCCTTAGTCGAGAAACTGGCGCAGATGCCCATCAGCACGTGGAACTATAAGACGCAAGACACCAGCATCCGCCACATCGGCCCGATGGCGCAAGACTTCGCTGCGGCCTTTGTAGTAGGCGAAGACGACAAGCACATCAGCACCATCGATGCGGATGGCGTGTCGTTGGCCGCGATCCAGGGCTTGTATCAGATGGTGCAGGAGAAAGATCAAAGAATTAGCCAACTTGAAAACGAAGTCGCTCAACTAAAGAACGGCGGCCTGCCCGCATCCGATCAAGCCTTCAACCCCTTCAATCTGATCAGCGTGCTGGCGTTGGGCGGCGTGATCGCGATCGGGCTGCGCGCAACTCCGTTGCGGCAAAAACGCGCCCGTTGAAATTCACCGTCATACACTATCACTCACAAGGACATTACCCCATGCGCACACGTTCGATCATAATTCTGGTTGCAATTGTTTTACTGGCGATGAGCGTCGCCACGGCCGCCGCTTACAGTCCGGCTCTCTCACTCGTCGCATCACCAGAAGCGGCGATCGGCACCGGCTTCACGTATCAAGGCCAA
>JAUQXD010001208.1 GCA_030834835.1 Thermoflexales bacterium
CCAACTCGCTGATTCACTTTTTCGCCGATTCGCTGACTCGCTGATTTGTACGCCCGCTCGATCTCGCCCGCCACGCGCAGCGCACCCAGCGACACCGCCGCCGTCGATTGCCCTGGAAAGATGCTGTCGCCCACCAGCCACAATCCTCGATCGATCTGTGGCGACCACGCGGTGAACAAATTGCGCTGCGGAAAGCCGCCCACCATGCCATTCACGCGATGGGTAAATCGCTCGAAGGTGAGCGGCGTGCCCGGCATGATCAACTTGAGATGCGATTTCAACTTCGGCAGCGCGATCGATGCCGCGTCGATCAGCCTTTGCGTGTACGCCTGCTTCCGATCGTCAAACGCGGCCTCATCGTGCGCCAGCGCGTACCAGTCGGCGGCGCGGGTGTGCGTGGAGATGGTGACGGCGCGCTGACCGGTCGGCGCGCGGCGCGTGTCCCACTCCGGCGAGATGGACACAAAGGCTGAATTGCCTTCGCCCAACGGCCTATTCACATCCACCACGATCTGATGATGCTCAACGGGATCATCGATCGCGGCGGCCTCTACATCCAGATAGACCGTGAACGCGCTCCAGATCGGCTTGAGGTTCGACACGCGCTTCGTCAACGAGGCGGGTGCATCGTCACACAGCAGCTTCGCCAGCGCCCACGGCGTGAGATTGGCGATGACGCCGTCGGCCTCAAACGTGCCGCGATTCGTCTCGACGATGTAGGGGCAAGTGCGCGTCTTCAACGCGAGCAACTTGCCTTTACGAATAGCCGTCACCATGTGTCGATAGAGCACGCGTCCGCCATTGGCTTTGACCTTGTTTTCCAGCGTGTCCGCCAGCCCGCCCACGCCGCCTTCAACATGCATCACGCCGCGTCGATACAGATCGAGTGCGACTGCGCCGTACAGCGCATTGGCCTCTGAGGCAATTGCCTGTGAAGCGATCAGGAGTTGGGCGTCCAAAAACGTCTCGAAGGTTTGGCCGCGTGCGCCCATGAGGCTGGCCCAACGACGGACGTTCGTTAAGGCGAGAGGGGCAATCGGGAGCAAGTTGGGCCGCACTTTTGCCGTTAAGGCCAACGCATTTCGTACAGAATCAATCGGCCATGCGGGGACGCGCGCGGCAAACTCCCACACTGCATCGGCGGCGGCTTCTTGTTGTCGCCAGAACCGCTCGGCTTTGTCACCAAACGCCCTGATGCGTTCCGCTCGCCACGCTTCGCCATCGCCGTAACGTATGATCGTTTGATCGTTGAGATGCACTTTCATCCCCGGATCAACCGCTCGGACCGGCCACGTAATGTCGAGTTGTTCGCCCACAATCGCGTGCGGGCCGCCCGGTTGAAAGCCGCCCACCAGCGTCGCGCCCGCATCGAAGCGATAGCCTTTGTGGAAGAATGTCGCCGCGCAGCCGCCCGGCTCCACGTGCGCTTCCAGCACGGTCACGTCGAAGCCGCGTTTGGCCAATAAAGCGGCGGCCGTTAAGCCGCCAATCCCTGCGCCGATAACGATGAGTCTCATAGTCGAATAGTCAATTGGTCAATTGGTCGATCGGTAACTGGTAGATTGGTAGATTGGTCACGCACCACGCATCACGCAGTACGTATTGCGCATTACGTTTCACTCGTCAAAAAAGTGGGCCTCGACGCGCTCCATCGAGACCCACCAGGCTAACCGATCCTATTCGCCAGTCTGTCGCTTGCCGTGTGTCTACCAATCCATCGCTTGCCCGATCGATCGCCTGAGTTGCCGGATGGGCAGCATCCGGTGGCTCCGCTACCAGCCGCGCGCCGCGGGTTTTACCCGCTTAATGACCGCTTTCTTCTCCAGCAGCCGCCGCGTTTGCCGCGCGCGATAGAAAAACAGATACCTCAACGACGGTCTAACCAGTATCGGATCTAGCAGCTTGCCCAACAAACCGAAGGGCGGCTCGTACACCACCAGATCGCCCACCTGCGTCCCGCCGGCCGTCGCTGTGAACGAATGCGTATGCTGCCACTTGCCAAACGGGCCGTGATGCAGGATGTCGCGGAAGAACTGCTGCGGCGCGTACTGATCGATCTCGCCGTCCCATGTCACGCCGAACGGGCCGAGCATCAACTTAAAGATCACTTTGCTGCCCGCATGCACGGGCGCATCGAAGCGCACGATCTTCACGCGCACCGGCGGCGGCGTAATGGCCGCCAGCGACCGGGCGTCGTCATGAAACGCGGCCACTTCTGCCAAAGGTGCTTTGACTTCAAATACCCGCTGAAAAACCGACATCTACATTGCTCCGTTATTTCTTCACTCTGACCGGCACGGGCGCAGGCTGTAACTGCCCGCCGTTCAGCACTTCACCGATCTTCTTCAACAAACCATCCAGCCAATCAATCAACTTACTCATAGCCCAATCCGATTACCGTTCCACGCCCTGTACCGCGACAGCCTTTCCAAAAAACTGCTTGAGCGTGTTGCCCAGTTTGAAGTGGCGCATATACTGCGCGGCATACTCGGCGGTGAACGGTCTGGGCTGTGCGACGAACCGCTCCAGCGAATTGTGGTGGGTCGTATTGTCCACCGCCAGCAAGTCCAGCAGGCTGGTCGTCACCGGCGGCGCGGGAAGCAGGGCCTCCATCGCTTTGACAATGACGCGCAGCAACGGCAGCGGGAATTGAACCAGCTTGCGCCGTGCGCCAATCGCCTTCAGGGTGCGCCGTTCAATCTCCTCAATCGTGACGACTTCAGGCCCGCCTAATTCCAATTCCTGTCTGAGCGTCGTGTCATCGTCCACCGCCTTGACCACCGCGGTCGCCACGTCCTCCACCCATACCGGCTGAAACGCCGCTTGCCCATCACCGATGATGGGATAAATCAACGGCGAGATCGGCGCCAACTTCGCAAAGGTATTGGCAAACTCGTCCTCTGGCCCAAAGATCACCGACGGCCGAAAGGCAGTCCAGGCCAGACCGGAGGCGCTCACATACTCCTGGGCTTTGCCTTTAGAAGCTAAGAAGCGATAAGGCAGCCTGGAATCTGCGCCCAGCTGGCAGATGTTGATGAATCGCTTGACACCGGCAGCTTTAGCCGCATCGACCACGTTCACCGTGCCGCTAACATTGATGCCTTCATAGGTGCGTCCACCTTTTTCAATCGCAATCGCCACCGTATGAATGACGGTATCCACACCCTGCATAGCCGCGGCCAGCGTTTCGGGCCGGGTCACGTCGCCTTCGACCCACTCCACTTTGAGCCCCGTCAGGCGGCCTTCTGCCTCGGCCCACGACCGATTTCGGACCATACCGCGTACCGGCCGGCCGGTTTCCGCCAGCCGCTTGACGATGTGACTGCCTACATAGCCTGTTGCACCTGTAACTAGAATCATTTGACCTCCCAATTGTTGCCCGCTAATCAATGTTGATCGTGCTCTCTACTTCTTGCGTTCGCTCATGAGCTGCTCGATCGTCGTCAAACCCGCTTGCACCGTTTCACCCAGAAACACACCGGGCACTTCGGACCGCAGCTCAGGATGGTCGTTGAAGGCCGGACCGCCATAGGCAAAGATCGGCCGCTGGTCCGGCGGAATCTGATCGAGAAACGATTGAATGGGCTTCAACAACCGCGCCGAATCGATCACCGTCGAAGCCAGCACCAATACATTGGGCTTGATGTCCGGCATC
>JAUQXD010001209.1 GCA_030834835.1 Thermoflexales bacterium
CAGCGCCTGCGCCTGCTGCCGGGTCTGCGCACGCAGCCCGCGTGGAGCAACATCGAGATTGCATGGGACGATCTGAGTGCGCCGCTGTATGCGGTGGCCGAGGGGCTGGCGAAACTCGCCACGGTGCTGCGCGACCTGGATGAGTACGAGATTCCCGATTACGAAGAGATTATGGCGCGCGTCTCGGCGTACGCCCGATCGTTCGACGAGGCCCGCACGAACCTGAACGCCATCATCGCCAAACCCGCGAATACGGATGTGTACTGGCTGGAGTTGGAGCAGACACCGGGTGGGCGCGGCGAACGCACGTCGCTCAGCCTGAACTCCGCACCATTGCACGTGGGGCCGTTGATTCAGAAGCATCTGTGGAATACCAAAAAATCGGTCATATTGACGTCGGCCACGCTGCGCACCGGTACGAACTTTGGCTTTGTCCGCAGTCGCCTGGCCGCCGAAGATGTCGATGAATTATCGGTCGGTTCGCCGTTCGATTACAAAGCGTCGACACTGGTCTATCTTGTAACGGATATTCCCGAACCGGGGCAGACGGGTTTTCAGCAGGTGCTCGATCAAGGCTTGATCGCGTTGACCACGGCGATGGGCGGCCGCACGATGGTGCTGTTCACGTCGTACGCGTCGTTGAAGGCCACGTCGAAAGGCATCACGCGCGCGTTGAATCAGGCCGATATTCTGGTGTACGAACAGGGCGATGGTTCATCACGGCGACAGTTGATGGAAAATTTCAAGGGCGCAGAACGGGCGGTCTTGCTTGGGACCCGATCGTTCTGGGAAGGCGTCGATGTGCCCGGCGAGGCGCTATCGTGCCTGGCGCTGGCGCGTCTGCCGTTTGCCGTGCCCACCGATCCGATCTTTGCCGCGCGCTCGGAGACCTTCGAGCAGCCGTTCATGGAATACTCGGTGCCGGACGCGATTCTGAAATTCCGGCAGGGCTTTGGCCGTCTGATCCGCACTAGGACCGATCGCGGCATTGTGGCGGTGTTCGATAAGCGCCTGCTGACGAAGCAGTACGGGCAGACCTTCCTGCAATCGCTGCCTGACTGCACCATCCGGCGCGGCCCGTATGCCGATCTCGCCAAAGCCGCGGCGGCCTGGATGAAAGCGTCTTGAACCACGAAGGACACGAAGAGCACGAAGAAAGAACTTAGTGCTCTTCGTGGTTTATCCTTTTATGCTGCGCCGAATTCTGACCCCACCCACGCTCAAGCCCGCTAGCTGTGAAGCCGCGCCGCGCTGGCCGTTGTTCCTCGGGCTGGCGCTGGCTTTAGTGCTGACGTTTGTGTTGTACCTCAACACACTGAGTTTGCCCTTCTTTCAAGACGATGTGATCCACGCGCGGTGGCTGTCCACGCGCAGCGTGATCGATCCGTGGCTGACTGCCGAGAATTTGCCCACATATCGGCCATTAGGCGAATCGCTGTTGAAGGTGTGGTTCGTGATTCTGGGCGGTTATGTCCCTGCCGTATTGCGCCTGCAAAACATCCTGATGCATGTGCTCAACGCGGCGCTCGTAGCGCTGCTGGCCCTGCGACTTGATCACACCAAACACCGCTACATGACTGCCGGAATTGCGGCGACGTTGTTTGCGGCGTTTCCGCTGGCCTATCAAGCCGTTATCTGGATCAACGTTTTCTTCTATCCACTCGGTACGTTGCTGTTGTTGTTGGCCGCATTGAGTTACTGGCGCGCTCGGACCCGCGGCTCGATCGGTTGGTTGTTGCTGACGTGGCTGTTGTGCTTCCTCGCGCCTGCCGAGATCGAGTGGGGGTTGATGTCCGGCGCGATCTTATTCGGACTAGAAATGCTGTGGTGGCTGGAGAAGCGCTCGAAGCGGCCGTGGCTCGTCGGCCCGATCGTTGGTCTGGCCGTCAACGTGATCTTCTTCGTCATCTGGCAGATCGTGCCCAAGTTTGATTATGCCAGAGGCATGAAGCCCTTCGATGTGGAAGGGCTGCTGCAAAAAAGCACGTACTTCTTGCAAGGCTTGATCTATCCGACTGCGCCGCTGGCGACACCGCTGATGGGACAGTTCGATTTGAACGATCTGAATGCCGTGCGCTTGATTGCCGTGATCACTCTCGTGCCGATGTCGGCATTGTTGATTCGCCGCAAGCGCACGCTGATGACGTTGGCGGGACTGGCGTGGTTTACGCTGTTGATCTTGCCTTCGCTGCTGACCACCGATTTCGATTACGTGATCAACTCGCCGCGCCTGTTGTATCCCGCGATTGTGGGCAGTGTGATCATCTGGGGCGCCTTTGCGGCAGAAGTGATGGCGGCGGGGCGCGGGCAGCTTCCGCGCGTGGCGATCACATTGATCGCAATCGCCCTTGTTTTATGGCAAAACGTGACCTTCGTGCAAGTGGAGACGCGGCTGTATCACCTTGTGGAAGAACCCGTTCATGAGTTAGCGGCCGCGGCCCGTTGGTTTCCCAAAGGCGACCCTTTGTTGTTTGTAAACCTGCCCTCGTGGCTGTCACCCGTCGAGCACGCGTATGCTTTGGGCAATCACGGCGTCCAGTTCATCACCGGTTACGCGGGCATCAACGATGTGATCTTCGCCTACAATGGCCGCGATCGATTTTCGCGCGCGGTCAGTTTCACCAGCCTTAGCAGTGAAGTGCCCTACTACTTCGGTTTGTATGGCCCGAAACTGGATTGGGATGGCCTGATCGATCGACTGAAGCAATCGGGCGAAGTGTATTTTACGCGCTATGAACCCGATCGCATTCGCCTGCTACCGGCCGGTCGCATGACGAAGGTTGATCTTGGCGAAGTCACTGCGCGATTGGGTACACAAATGGAGTTAGGCACAACGCAAGTCGATAGCAACGCGCAGACGATCGAGGTAACGCTGAACTGGCACATCACCCAGACGCCTGTTCAAGATCTCTCAGTCTTCGTGCATATCTACGCTCCTGATGGTCATCTCGTGACCCAATCAGACGGTTATCCCTTGTTGGGATTGTCGCCTTTTGGTAATTGGGATGCGGGTCAAACGCTGCAAGATCGACATACGCTGGACTGGCCCAAAGATGCGCCCGCCGGGCCATATCGCGTCGGGGTCGGCGTATATGATCGCGGCTCCGGCCCGCGGTTGGAAACAACCGATGCTAATGGCGTTCGTTTGCCGGATGATGCGGTAATTATCGCGACGATTAACCGGCCATAAAAAGCAAATGAATTCGCCCCTACAGATACACAAAGCTGACCTACGTCGGCTGGGTTTCAGTCGGCGCAGGCCGACTTTGTGCAGTTGTTGCTGCGATTTTAATCGCCACGAATATGCGTGACCTCACTCGCCATAAACTTGCCCTGACCTCGCTGCTCATGTCCGCCGCCACCATGCTGGCGTACGGCGACGCCCTGCGTCTGCCGTTCTTCTTCGATGACATGACGCACTATGTGTGGCTGCGCGGACAGACGCTCACTTCGATTTTCGTCAACGCAACCGGGCGACCGTATTATCGGCCGCTGCAATTCTTCCTCTGGAAAGTGTACGAGACACTCACCGGCGTCGACACGGTCGTGGGCTATCACGCGCTAAGTTTGCTCGTACACGCGATCGATGCCACACTCGTCGTTGTCCTTGTCAGGCGGCTGACTCGCCCCGATCGCTGGTGGCCGGCGATCTCGGCGGGGCTGATCTTCACACTGTTTCCCTTCTCGTATCAAGTCGTCACGTTGCCTGCCTCGTTTACCCATCCGATGGTGGCACTATTCGTGCTGCTGACGGTGCTGGCGTATGATGCCTTTCGCACGACCGGGCGGCGACGGTGGATCATCGCGGCTTTGTTGTGCGGTGTGCTGGCCTTCGGCAGCAATGAAGGCAGCCTGCTGCTGGCGGGGTTGATCGTGCTGGTAGAATGGCAGCGCCTCACCCCCCGGCCCCCTCTCCTGAAATCAAAAAGACGATTTCAGGAGAGGGGGAGCGGCTCGCGTTGGGTAGCCGTATTTGGCGTGATGGCCGTGCTGTACTACATTTGGTATCAATCGCGTCCGCACGAGGTGAGTAACGGCTTCGGCCTGCGCAGCCTGGAGACGATCATCCAGAATGCCATCTATGTGCTGCAAGGCCTGACGTTTCCGCTGCAACCGCTCGGCCGCGTGTTGATGGTCGCGGGGCTGAGCGATCAGGTCGCGGTATTGATCATCGCTGCGCCGAGCCTGTTGGTGTTGGCGCTGTTGTTTGCGCTGACGAAGTGCTTCAAGCATTTCATTTTTGGCGTAGGCTGGTTTGTGGTGTGCCTGACGCCGCCTGTGCTGATCCTATCGCACGATTATTTCATCAATGCGCCGCGTGTGCTGTATCTGGCGTCGATCGGGGCGGCGTGGCTGTGGGCGCTGGCGATCGATCGGGTAGCGGGCGTCATCCAGCCGATCGGGTTGCGGCGTGGACTGGCGATTGCTTTCACTTTGATCGTGCTTGCGCCATCGTTCCTTTTCATTCGACAGCGTATGGACTTGCACAACTTGAATGCCACGCCCCTCAACGCCGCGCTCGATGTGGCGGCGCAGTCTGCGCCTGATGCGAAGTTGCTGTTCGTCAATCTCCCCGCGTGGATCAGCACGTCGCAATTCTGGTATCCCATCGGGCATGAGGGCGCGTTGTTCATGCCCAGCTACAGCACCATGGCGGACTTTGTCTCCACGAACTTGAATCGACCTTCGCAAGCGGTGGCCGTGGAGTTCAACAGCCTCTCGACGCCGCAGCCGTATTATTACGGCGTCTATGGTCCGGCGTTAGGTTGGGACGAATTGGAACCGCAGGTGCGCAAGGCTGATCGCGTGTACTTCACCACGTATGCGCCGGACAAGATCGAGTTGATCGAAGCGGGGTGTGTGTTTAAAACGAGCAGGCCCGTTCAGGAAACGGTGGCGGCGTTTAGCAACATCGCGGTGTTGGAGCAGGCCAGCTGGTCGCAGTGCGGAT
>JAUQXD010001210.1 GCA_030834835.1 Thermoflexales bacterium
TTGCGAGTACGGCACACTGCCGAAGCGCACCAGCGAACGCGGAATGACATAGGTCAGGATCTGCTGGAGTTTGCGCTCGCGATCATCCTCGCGCAGCCGCTCGACCAACCGCAGCCACGTGAGAATCTGGTGCAGCGATTCCGGGTAGGCGACGTCAACCAGGTAGCCTGTCAGCCGCACCCCACTGCGGGGCTGCAGACCGATCGGCAGACCGTCCGGGGTGCGGCCGTTCGGAATCCGCAGGGTGACGTAGTGGGCGCGGTGCATCGGCAGTTGCCCGCGCGGATCGCGCCGGAAGTCGGTATGCTCGGCCGGGTCGAGGGTCTCGGCCTGCGGATCGTAGAAGGCCAGGCGAGCCAGCACGTCGGGGTCCGGTTCCGGATCGCCGGTCTGCCAGTCGAGCGGGCGGCGCCCCGGCCGCTCCCAGACCCGCTGGATCACGCCGGATAACACCGCCGTGTTGTCGTCAAAGTCGTCCGGCCCCAGCGCGCGGTCGAGATACTCCAGCGTCTGGACGACGACGTGGGTTGAGATGCGTTTGATCCGGTGAGCCTCGTCGCCGGGCAGTCGGCGCTCCGGCAGGCGCAGCTGGTTCAGCACGTCGCTCAGCGTCTGCTCATAGGGGTCGTCGCGAAGGTAGCCGCTGACGCCGATCGCAAGATTGGCCGTCAGACTGATCGGTACCCCGTTGGCGGTCGCGCCCTGCGGAAAGCACAGCGTCACATAGTGCGCGGGCCGTTTGCGCGTCGAGGTCGCAGTGCGGCGCACGGCGTCGCGGTCATACACCGCCAGCCGGGCCATGATGTCGGGCGGGGCCGCGTGGCTCGCGTCCGAGCGATACCGCTGCCAGACGGATTGCACGACGCCGGTCAGGGTCACATGGTTGGTGTGAAAGCGCTCCGGGCGGGCCGTGACCGGGGGCGGCGCGGGCGCGGTCGAGAGTGAAGGCAGCATAGGATACTCCTGAGTGATAGTAGGAATTTCGAATTGGTCAGAGGCAGACGGCCCGCGATTAGGCGCAGACCGCCTGCCCGAATGCTCATCAATGGGAAAACGAGTTTTCTTCAGTTGTTAAGGAGCCGTCCGGCTGTTCGATGAACAGACCGGTGAGTGCGCCGCCGGGCGATCAAGCCGTGGGCGGGCGCGGACTCAAGGCGCGGTGCGCCCAGATTCAGGGCGCGCTGATCCGCACTTGCGCGACGCCCGTGCGCTCGATATTGAGCGCGGGCGTAAAGCGCGGCAGCAGCCGCGACACGTCGGCCCGGGCCGTGACCAGCACCGTGTGCTGGCTGTCGTCCACCGTGATCGCGACGATCACGACGGTGACCCGGTTCGACCGCAAAAACTCGGCATTGCGCTGGGCGTAGTCCGTGGCCAGCGCGTACTCATTGCCGCTGAAGCGGACTTCGCCCGTGGCGACATAGTGCGCGAGATCGACCTCGCGCACCGCCGCTTCCGCCGCCGCATCGGCGGCGATCTGCACATCCCCGGCGGCCTTCAAGTAGCGCAGCCCGTCGGTGGCGACCGCCAGCAGCGGGAAGGCCACCAGACCGAGCACGAGCGCCCACCAGACCATGGCGAAACCTTGTTCGTTGCGCCGCAGATTGATGCGCCGCATGGCTACCAGCCCTCCCGCCGGAACGTGGCCGTGCCGCTTACCGCGAAAGCGTCGGTCGGCAGCGAGGTGAACAGCCCGGCCAGCCGGCCGACGAAGTTCGGCACCTGATACGTCACGCGCAGCGTGAGTTCACTGCCGACCACGCCGCCGGGCGCCAGCGCTATGACCTGCGGATGGCCGATCGAGAAGCCGGTATAGGCCACGCGCTGCGCCTCGGCCACAGCGAAGCCGGCCGGATTGACCTGGGCGACCGAGCCGACGCGCGCTCCTTGCCGGGCGGCCTGCTCGGCCATGCTGCCGGCGTAGGCCAGCACCCCAAACTGGATGAGCATCAGCGTCAGCAGCAGCACGACGGGCAGCGTGAGCGCCAGTTCGATGAGCGCCGCGCCGCGCTCGCGTTCCCCTGTGACTTGTGATTTCGAGTGATTCATCCGCGTTGTCCTCCCGACGGCTGCAACAATCGCGCCGATGTTAGCCGCCGAGCGCGCCGGCAATCGTGCCGAACAGATTGTTGATGTCTACGCCGAGCACGCGCAGACCGATGATGGCCACGACGGCCACCAGCGCGATCAGCAGGCCATATTCGACCATGGCCGAGCCGGTTTCCGCCTCGGTGTTTGCCGGGCGGGCCAACCCCTTCTGCAAGTTCAACATGTGATCATCTCCTTCCAGTGAATATCCGATACAGCGCACCCGCTGCACGGCGGGCAGGCTGGGACGGGACGATGGTGATCGACCAGCGATCGGTGCGCGGCAGCGGTCTTGACGCCGGTGACGAAGGCAGCCGGTCACACAGATACTCCCATGCCGCCGCGAGATCGTCGGTCATAAACAACTCGCCGCTCAGGGCGTCGATCGAATACTGGCGTACGCCGTGAAGTGAGTCGCCAAACAGATCGAGCATGGCGCGACGTTTGATCAGCCGGGTGATCGCGGCGGGTGAGGCCGGGGTGAATACCACGCGCTCAAAGTGGCGACCGAGGCCGACGATGGCCGGGACAGGCTCGAGCATCACCCGATCGATTTGATCAATGCCCAGCGCTTCGCCCGTAGCCGCCAACGCTGCCTGGTTCAGCAAGCGGATCGTCCAGGCTTCATCCACCACGGTTTGAGCACGATGGGCCAGTCGCTCGGTTTCGCCACGTAAGCGCAGATCGGCTCTGGCCCAGGCCGTGTAACTGTGGACGAGCGCACGCCGATGCTGCCACAAGCCGACCCACACACTCAGCCCCAGACCGACCACAGCGATCACCACACCTGTGAAGTCGATCGTTACGGGCGAGATCAAAACGGGCGCAACAGCTGCACTTTGATCAGCGGACTCAAGCCCCGGTGTATGGGTTGGCTCAGGCGAAGGGCTGGGCTGAGTGCTCGCAGGCTGCGGGACACTTACACCGGGTCGCGCGCTGATCGGCTGATCAATGGGTAAGGCAGTGACCGATGTTGCCGACGGCGGCTCACTCGCGTGTGGCGGCTTGGTCGATCGCTCAGTAGGCATGGGCCGCTGTGTTGATTCCACGGTTGACATCGGCAGCTCCGTCACAGGTGGGAACAGTGTCTTCGTCGGTCGATCAGCCGGACGATCTGTCTCGGTGGGCGGCTCGATCACGAAAGGCGTCTTCGTCGGCAAGTCCACAATGAACGGCGTCTTGGTCGGCCAGGTCGTGACAAACGGCGTCTTGCTCGGCACGGGATCACTCAGGACTGTTATTGGCCAAATGGCCGGCAGACTACTCATGAGCAGCATCGTCATCAGACCGATCAAACGCGAGCGCATCTCACTCGTCCCGCGATCCGTTCGGCCACCCCATTTGCAGCCAGCACAGGGCATAGCCGAGCGTGAAGCCCAGACTCAAACCAACCGCCAGATAGTGAATGACAGTGGTTAGTGTGATGTCCATGACCGATCCTCCCTTGCACTTCACGCTATCAAAATAGCACCATTTCGCGCGCGTGCCATGACAGTCCTGTTACACTTTTGCCCGATACACCTTGCCCGATACACTGCCCATACACTGTTCGATCAGCGCAGCGTCAACTGGCTCAGGCTTTGCACGAAGGGCGCGAGCAGAAAGACCAGGTACGGCACGAACAGGCCCAGCATCAGCGGCACACTCAACGTGGTGTCCAACTGCTGGGCGCGGGCGGCGACCTCGGCGTTGTAGTCCGCGGCGGCCAGCTCGGCGACATCGCCCAGCAGCACGTCCACCTGCACCCCGCGCCGCGCGGCCTGCTCCAGGCGGGCCACCAGCCCGATCACGTCCTTCAGCCCGGTGGTCTGCGCCTGCTGCAAGAGCCAGCCCGGCGTGGTCTCGCCCGGCTGGACATTGAGCAGCGGCACGGCTCCGGCTCCTGACGGCCGGCTCGCCAGCGCATAACCGAAGAAGCGGGACAGCACCGTATCGGCCTTGAGGATCGCGGTCAGGGCTTCCGGGATGCTTTTGCCCAGCGCCGACTGCAAGGCGATCGACTGCGCGACTTCCGGCAGTTCCCGCCGCACGCGGCGCGAGACCTGCTCATAGGCCGACGACAGCCGCGCGCCCGGCAGGAGGAACAGGCCGCCCGCCAGGATCAGCGTCGTCAGACCGGGATCAACTGCCAACCCCAGGACCAGGCCGAGGGTGGTACCGGCGATCCGCAGCGCCCAGATTTCTTCCGCTGTCCAGGCCGTCCACTGATCGGCCAGTTGCAGCCACAACAATTGCTGATCGGTCGCGGCGAGATTTGAACCGGGCACATGCTTTGTCACCGGTGACAGCAGCCGCAGCAGCGTGCGCCACAGGGGCAGCGGGCGGGCGTTGGCCGCCGACTGAAATAGCCGCCGCGTCTGGCGGGCATCGTAGGCCGAATCGAGATCGATCGGAAACAGGTGATGCAGGACGACGATGGCATACAGGGCCGTCACCAGCGCGGTCAAGAGTGCAAGCGTAGTCGGGTTCATGGTTGACCTCCCGTCAGGGGTGGTTCCTGGTCGATCACCAGGGGTATGTCATCGCCCAGCGGCTGTGTACCGTTGAGGACGCGCACCCAGTACACGCCGGGCGCGGGCCAGACGAGCCACTGGAAGCGATTGGCAAACGACACCTGCTGATCGCCCGCCAGGCGCACCTTGCCGAAGCAGTCATACAGGGCGGTGGTCTTATCCGGCGACAGGATCAACACGCGCTGATCCACCTCTTCGCCAACCGTCCGATCTTGACTGAGCCAGATCGTCACCACATACAGGCAGCGCAGCTGGGCCGGGAACACGGCGC
>JAUQXD010000008.1 GCA_030834835.1 Thermoflexales bacterium
GGTCTGTAAGCATGGCCGGCGGAGAGCTCAGCCAGCGCCAGCCAGCCGATCGGATCGTCGGGCTGCAATTCGCGCGCTGTAATCAGCCATACTTCGGCCCGTGCCAGGTCGCTGCGCTGCATATACAATCGGCCGAGTTCGGCGGCGACAACGCGATTCTGCGGTTCACGCTCACTGGCAAATTGCAGATCGCTCAATGCCTGATCGAGTTCGCCCCGCTGCCAGGCCGATCGGGCGCGGAAATAGCGCGCCACCACCAACTCCCGATCGAGCTCCACGGCCCGATCGAGTTGGGCGCGGCCATCGCGGCCCAGTTGATCGCGCACGAAGCCGGCGTAGGCATACGCTTCGGCATAGGCGGGATTGGCTTCGATAGCCGCCTCAAACGCGCGCAGGGCCAGTGTCAGATCGTTCTGCGCCAGAAACGCGCGTCCCAACAACAAGGCGCGCAGGGCCGGATCGGCTTGATCGAGCGCGCGCGCAAACTCGCCGGCTGCATCGAGGTTGGCGGATTTGAATTCTTGAATCGCGCGATCAGGATCGTCGAAGGCCAGCAATTTGCCGAGCAGCAGATATGCCGATGGCGAACCCTGTTGCGCCCAGTGTTCCGCCGCAGATTCCGCGGCCGGCCAATTCTCGGCGCGAATGTACGCGTCGATCAGGCGGCTTGACGCTACGGCGTTAGCCGGTTGAGTGTCGGCAATTTCCTGCCAGAAAAATGCGGCGGCTTCATACAGCCCGCGCGCTTCAGCCAACCGGGCGCGTTGTTCACCGACCGCCAGTGGATCGGCGCCCAGCGCGGCGGCCTGATCGATCAAGGGCATAACCTGATCGAGATTACCGCGCAGCCGGGCCAACTCGGCCAGGCGCAAGGCAAAGCCCGCATTCCACGGTTGGCGCGTCAACGCCAGCCGCACATAGTCTTCGGCCTGACGATAGAGATACGTGGCCTGATACTCGTCGGCGCGCACAACGAACGAGGTCGTTACCACATCGTCGGGTTGCACGGTGAAGAGCAGCGCCAGCGATACTAAGATAAGCAGCACCACGCGCAGAGCGTTCATTGATGTAGAATTATACCCGTCTGATGCGTTATGCGTAAACGTGTTCACGCAACACGAACCACGTAACACGCCAATTTTACCAAGGAGCCAACGATGGACTTTACCCTCTCCTCCGAACAGTTGCTGGTTCAAAAGATGGGGCGCGATTTCGCCGTGAAAGAAGTGCAGCCGACGATCAAGGACTGGGATCGACAGCAGGCGATGAATCCCGCCACACTGCCGCGCATGGCGGAGTTGGGCATTCTGGGCCTGTGCCTGCCCGTGAAGTATGGCGGGCAGGGCTTCGATTACATCACGCTGGGGCTGGCGTGCGAAGAACTGGAAGCGGTGGATACTTCGCTGCGCGTGGTGATGTCCGTGCATGTGGGCCTGAACAGCCTGGCGCTGTTGCAGTGGGGCACGGAAGAACAAAAGCAGCGCTGGCTGGTGCCGCAGGCGAAGGGCGAAAAGTACGCGATGTTCGGCCTGACCGAGTCCGGCGTGGGCAGCGACGTGGCGAACATGGTCTCGACGGCGCGGCGTGACGGCACGGACTACCTCATCAACGGCGAGAAGATGTGGATCAGCCTGGCGACTAAGGCGCATCATATCTTGTGGTTCGCCAAAACCGATCCGGGCGCGAAAGACCCGCACGAGGGCATCACGGCCTTCATGATCGATACAAGCGAGAAGGGTATCACCACCGGCGATTTGCACGGCAAACTGGGTGTGCGCGCCGGATCGACGGGCTGGGTCAATTGCAGCGATGTGCGTGTGCCGCAGGAAAATCGCTTGGGCGAAGAGGGCGAGGGTTTCAAGATCGCGATGTCGGCGCTGGACAATGGCCGCTACACCGTCGGGTCGGGGGCGACGGGCTTGATCCGTGCATCGCTTGACGCGAGTGTGAAGTATGCCAGGGAGCGCAAGACCTTTGGCAAAGAGATCGGCAAACATCAACTCATCCAGCAGAAGATCGCCTACATGGTGCAGCAGTATGAGATTGGTCGCTTGCTCTATCTGCGCGCGGGTTGGCTGAAGAATCAAGGTTTGCGCAACACGCGCGAGACCTCACTGATGAAGTGGTATGCCACCGATGCTTCATTCGAAGCGGCGAACGCGGCCATTCAAGTTCACGGCGCGTACGGTTACAGCGACGAGTATGATGTGGAACGCTACCTGCGCAACAGCCGCGGCGCGATCATCTACGAAGGCACCAGCGAGATTCATCAATTGATGCAGGCGGGCTACGCGCTGGGCTATCGCGAAGACGGCGACCTCCGCTGCGAATTACCCGCGTATGATGCACGGGCGTGGCAGGAAGAGTAACCCTAAAGTGTCATTCCGAGGAGCTGTGCTGCGGTGACGAGGAATCTCTTTCTTGGAATGCGAATCCTGTTGATGGTCGCAGAGATTCCTCGCTCCGCTCGGAATGACACTCTGAAAGCGCTCAAAAACATTCGTAAGGAATGGTGGAATCAATCCCATAATCAGCGTTAATCAGCGCCGATCAGCGTCCCATGATTTTGGTTTGACGCGCTGTGTTATAATGTCGGCAAGGCACTGGCGAAGTGCCGAACTAACGCCCTATCCCTCAAATCAGCAATCTACACTCAGCAATCCACACTCGGAGGAGGTCACCTTGAACATCGTCGTTTGCACCAAGCAAGTGCCCGACACTGCGGCGACGCTCAAAGTCGATGAGCAGTCGAACGTGAGTTGGGGCGATGCGCCGCTCGTCATCAATCCGTGGGACGAGTACGCCATCGAAGAAGGCATTCGCCTTAAGGAGAAGTTTGGCGGCAAAGTGACCGTGTTATCGGTCGGGCCGGAACAGGCCAAAGAGGCGCTGAAGCAGGCCGTGGCGATGGGCTGTGATGAAGCCCAGTTGATCTCGGACCCGGCCTTCGACGGCAGCGATGCCCTGGCGACCACGCACATCCTGGCGCAGGCGATCAAGAAGCTGGGTGACGTGGACGTGATCATCTTCGGCAAGCAGGCCATCGACGGCGACACGGGCCTGGTGCCCGCAGGTGTGGCGCGCCGATTGGGTTGGCCGCTCCTGTCGTACGTCGCGAAGATCGACGAACTTGATCCGGCGACCAGATCGATCAAAGTTACGCGCTCACTGGAGCAGGGCCGGCAGAGTATCGCCAGCCAATTGCCCGTCGTCATCAGCGTGGTCAAAGAGATCAACGAGCCGCGTTATCCCTCGTTCATGAATATCCGCAAGGCCAGCAAGCTGCCCATCCCCACGCTGGATGCAGCCGCCATCGGCGCAGATGCCGCTAAGGTGGGCCGCGCCAACGCCGCCGCGCAGTGGGTCAAGACCTTCCCGCTGCCCGCGCGCACCGGCAACGTCGAATTGATCGCGGGCGATTCGCCGCAAGCGATCGCCGCAGCGCTGGCCGATAAACTCATGGCGGAGAAGGTGATCTAACATGACCCACAACATCTTAGTCTGGATCGAAACCTTCAACGGTGCGGGCGTGTCCATTTCGTATGAGTGCCTGGGCGAAGCGAAGCGCGTCGCCAATGGCGGCGCCGTGACCGCCGCTGTGTTTGGGCAGAACGCCGCCGCCATCGCCGCCGAAGCGATTTCGTTGGGCGCCGACAAAGCGATCGTGTGTGACGACGCTACGTTGAATGATTTTCGCCCCGAACCCTACATCGCGCTGCTGACGAAAATCGCGCAAGACGTGAAGCCCGAGGTTGTGATGGCGGGTGCGTCCGCGCGCGGCCGCGATGTGAGCAGCGGCCTGGCTGTCGAGTTGGAAACCGGCACGATCGCCGACTGTACCGCGCTCGAAGAACAAGATGGACAATTGATCGCCACTCGACCTGTTTACGCGGGCAAACTGCTGGCGAACGTCATCGTTCCCGCCAGACGCCCGATCGTGATCACCACCCGATCGCGCGCCTTCCCGATGCCGGAAGCAACGGGCAAGACCGGCGAAGTCGTCGCCGTCGCGCCCGTGCTGAGTGAAGATCAGATCGCCAGCAAAGTGACTGGCTTCGCCGTCGAAGGCGATGGCGAGGTCAGCCTCACTGATGCGCGCATCATCGTTTCCGGCGGGCGCGGCGTGGGCGGGCCGGACGGCTTCAAGCCCGTGGCCGAACTGGCGAAGACGCTGGGCGGTGCAATGGGGGCCAGCCGCGCGGCCGTCGATGCGGGCTGGATTCCTTACAAAAATCAGGTCGGACAAACAGGCAAGACCGTGTCGCCCGATCTGTACATTGCCTGCGGCATCAGCGGCGCGATTCAACATCAGGCCGGCATGCGCTCTGCGAAAGTGATCGTCGCCATCAACAAGGACGCCGATGCGCCCATCTTCAAACTGGCGCGCTATGGCGTGGTCGGCGACCTGTTCCAGATCGTGCCCGCGCTGGAAGCGGAGTTTAAGAAGCGATTGGGTAAGTAGCAGTCGGCAGTTGAGATACAAAGAGGCAGCCACTTGTGTGTTGCCTCTTTTTGTTTCTGTGCTGTGGCTTACCCATTTCTTTGACTAGCCTCTCTGCCTGTGCTAGTATTGTTATCAGCCCACCCACATACCCGATCGGATTCTATTATGAGCACACCTCGATCTGTCAAAGCCGAGCCGGTACGATCTGGAACAGATCGGCCGCCCCTCAAGATTCTCTTCATTGCGGCTGAATGCGCGCCGTTTATCAAGGTCGGCGGCCTGGCCGATGTCGTCGGCTCGCTGCCGCTGGCTTTGAAGGAACTGGGTCACGATGTGCGCGTGATCATGCCGCGTTACCGGCCCATCGATGGCAAGCACTTCGGCCTCAAACGGGTCGATCGGTTTATCGAAGTCCCGGCGGGCACTGACACGCGCACGACGGAAATTGTCGAATCCACTTTCTCGGGCGTGCCCACCTACTTTGTGTGGGACGAGCGTTTCTTCGGGCGCGATCGGGTGTACGGCGAGCCGGATGAAGTGATGGCATTTACATTCTTCAGCCGCGCCGCGATCGAATTCATCCACACGCTCGATTGGACGCCGGACGTGATCCACGCGCACGACTGGCACACGGGCTGCGCGCTGGCGCAGCTGGCCCTGCGCGAACGGCGCGATCCGAAGTTGAAATCCATTGCCACCGTGTTTACGATTCACAATCTGCTGTATCAGGGGCTGAGCGGCGATGCCCTGTGGCAGTTCGCGGGTTTCACCGATCGACCCCGGCGCATCAGTGGCGAGCCGCCCGGCCGCGTCAACTGGCTGGCGCGCGGCATCGCTCACGCCGACGTGGTCAACACCGTCAGCCCCACGTATGCCGCCGAGATTTTGACGCCGGAGATGGGCAACGGGCTGGACGGCCTGCTGAGTCAGCGGCGCGGGCAGGTCAGCGGCATTCTCAACGGCCTCGATTATGCGGAATGGAATCCGGCGACCGATACGCGCCTGGCCGCGACGTACACGGCCGCCACACTCAAGCGGCGGTCCATCAACAAGCGTGCCGTGCAAGACCAGTTGGGACTCAAGCGTAAACCGCGCACGCCGTTGATTGGCCTGGTCACGCGCCTGTACGATCAGAAGGGACTGGACTTGATCGTCGCCGCGGCCGATCGACTGTTTGAGCGCGACGTGCAGTTAGTGGTGTTGGGCAGCGGTGACGAAAAATATCACACGGCCCTGGCTGAACTAAAAGCGCGTTATCCGGGGCGCGTCGGTCTTGAGCACAACTTCAACGAGCGGCTGGCGCGCCTGATCTACGGCGGCAGCGACCTGTTCCTGATGCCGTCGCATTTTGAGCCGTGCGGGCTGGGTCAACTGATTGCCATGCGCTACGGTTCCGTGCCCGTTGTGCGGGCGACCGGCGGCCTGGCCGATACCGTGATCGATGCGGGTCGCGCGCCCAATCGTGGTACCGGCTTTGTGTTCAAGCCGGCCACCGCCGTCGGACTGCTCGGCGCACTCGATCGAGCGTTGGCAGCCTATCAAGAACCTGATCGTTGGACGGCCATTCAGCGGCGCGGCCTGGCCGCCGATTTTTCGTGGCAGGTCTCGGCGCAGCAGTATGTGGCGTTGTATCAGGCCGCGATGAAGGCACATCGGAAGTAGTAGAGGAGTAAATTGGTACATTGGTAAATGGGTAAATTAGTTGAGCGAATGATCGCTTGCTCCCCAATCTGCCACTCACCAGTCTAAATCGACCAACCACCAATTTACCAATCTACCAATTCCTGATCTACCCATCTACCATCACCACTTTCACAGAGGGTCTCCATCATGCACGCACTGGCTATGATTCTCGCGGGCGGACGCGGCAGCCGACTCAGCATCTTATCGCAGAAACGCGCGAAACCGGCCGTGCCTTTTGCCGGAAAATACCGCATCATCGACTTCGTGCTGTCCAACTGCACCAACTCGGGCATCACGACGGTGGGCATTCTTACGCAGTACCGGCCGCGCTCGTTGAACGATCACATTCGCACCGGCTCGCCGTGGGATCTGGACCGCTTGCATGGCGGCGTGTGGCTGTTGCAGCCGTATGCGCGATCGGGCGAAGGCATGGAAGTTTATTCAGGCACCGCCAATGCCATTCAACTCAACTTCGATTTTATCCGGCACAATAAGCCGGACTTTGTGGTGGTGCTGGGCGGCGATCATATCTACAAGATGAACTACGACGATATGATCACGTTCCATCAGGAAAAACGCGCCGACGTGACGATTGCGACGTTGAAAGTGTCGCCGGATGAAGCGTCACGCTTTGGCATCATGGAGACCGACAAGGACAGCCGCATCATCGGCTTTGAAGAGAAGCCGCCGCTGCCAAAGAGCAACCTCGGTTCGATGGGCATTTATGTCTTCAACACGGAAGTGCTCAGCCAGGTGCTGCGCGACGATGCCAACGATCCCCGATCGTCGCATGACTTTGGCAAGGACATCATCCCCAAAATAATGAGCACGCACAAAGTGTATGCGTATCCTTTCAACGGCTACTGGGTTGATGTAGGTACCGTGCAAGCGTACTGGGAAGCGCACATGGATCTGCTGGCCGATCAGCCGCCGCTCGATCTGCTCGATCGCAACTGGATCATCCACACCCGATCGGAAGAGCGGCCGCCCGTCAACATTCGCACGGGCGCGGTGGTGGCGCACAGCCTTATCACCGACGGCTGCGTCATCGAAGGCACGGTGGAATACAGTGTGCTGTCGCCGGGCGTGAAGGTCGGTCGGGGCGCGGTGGTGCGCAATTCGATCGTGCTGACTGACTGCACGATCGAGGCGGGCGCCATGGTCGATCGATCCATCATCGACAAGGAGTGTGCGATTCATCCCAACGCGCACGTGGGCTATGGCGTCGACTATAGCCCCAACGTCTTGAACGATCTCACGTCGGGCATCACGCTGGTCGGCAAGAATGCCGTGGTGCCGTCGGGCGTGAAGGTGGGCCGCAATTGCATCGTGGCCAGTGACGCGCACGCGACGGATTTCCCCGGCACGATGGTGCCCAGCGGCACGACGGTTGGTTACGTGCCGGCGGGCTAACAATGATCCATTAACAATGAACAATGAACTATGTTCAATGATCAATTGTTAATTGCACATTGTTCATTCAACTTGTTTCCTTGTCTACTTGCCTGCTTGTTTCCTGTTGAGCGCTTATGAACAAAATTTACCTTTCGCTCGCGCTGCACAATCATCAACCGGTCGGTAACTTCGATTTTGTCATCGAGGATGCCTATCAGAAAGCCTACGAGCCGATGCTGGCTGCGCTGGAGCGACATCCGAGCGTGCGCCTGGCGCTGCATTACAGCGGCCCGCTGCGCGATTGGCTCAAGGCGCACCATCCCGATTTTCTGCGCCGCGTTCGCGTCCTGGTCGGCCGCCAGCAGATCGAGATTCTGACGGGTGGCCATTACGAACCCGTGCTGGCGGCGCTGCCCGATGCCGACAAACTGGGCCAGATCGCCAAATTGACGGAGGCTATTCGCGCGGATTTTGGCGTCGAACCAATCGGGGCGTGGTTGGCCGAGCGCGTCTGGGAGCCGCATCTGCCCAGGTGCCTGCACGAAGCGGGTGTGCAGTACACCATCGTCGACGACACGCACTTTCAATATGTGGGCCTGGCCGACGACGATCTCTTTGGCTACTACGTGACCGAAGAGCAGGGCCAGCCGTTGAGCGTGTTTGCCACGGCGCGTTACCTGCGGTTTCACACGCCGTGGTCGCCCGTGCCCGAAGTGATCGACTGGCTGCGCCAGCGTTCCACTCAACCTACCCGGCGGGGCGGCCCGCCGCGCGTGGCCGTCATGGGCGATGACGGCGAGAAGTTCGGGCTGTGGCCCACGACGTTTGATCGCTGTTGGACCAATGGCTGGGTGGAAGAATTCTTCACGGCGTTGGAAGCCAATGCCGATTGGCTGATCACGTGCCCGCCGGGCGATATTTTGCGCACGCTGCCGCCGCTGGGCCGGGTGTATCTGCCGTCGGCTTCGTATGAAGAAATGGCGGAATGGTCGCTGCCCGCCGGGCCGTCGCGCGCCCTGTCGCTCTTGACCAAACGCCTGAAGGCCGAGAAACAGGCCGATACATTGCGCTTCATCAAGGGCGGATCGTGGCGGTACTTCATGGTGAAGTATCCCGAAGTCAATACGCTGCACAAGCGCATGTTATGGGCCAGTGAGCGGGTGCATCGCGTGAAGAAGGCCAGTGTGCGCAGCGCGGCGCTGGATCATTTGTGGGCGGGGCAATGCAGCTGTCCATACTGGCATGGCGTGTTTGGCGGCATCTACCTGTTCCACATCCGCGAGGCCAACTATGCGCAGTTGATTGCCGCGCAGACTCTGGCCGAGCAGGCCCTGCATTCCACCGAAGATTGGCTGGAGGCGGAAACGGCCGACATCGATCGGGACGGGCGCGACGAAGCGATCGTTTCGACCGAATCGCAATGGTTGATCTTCGATGCGCCGGTCGGCGGGTCGCTGGTGGAATGGGACTGGCGCGCGCGCGGCCTGAACCTGGTCAACACGTTGACGCGTTGGCGCGAGGGCTATCATCAAGAATTGATCGAAGCTGCAGCGCGCAACTCGGTTGTCATTGCAGGCCAGGCCGGCTCGCTTCAGAGCCTGCACGCCGGACAGGTCAGATCTAAAGAGCCGGGCCTTGAAAAGCGCCTCATCGTCGATTGGTATCGGCGGGCCAGTTTGATCGATCACGTATTTGCCGAAACCGAAACGCTGCAGGCCTTCTACCGCAGCACCTATCAGGAACTGGGCGACTTCGTCAATCAGCCTTATCAACTGAAGATCACGCGCTCGGCCAAACGGATCACCATCACGCTCGAGCGCGCGGGCGGCGTGTGGCTGGACGGCGAGCCGCGGCCGCTGCACATCGAGAAGAAGATCACGATCGAATCCGGTGCGCCGGGCTTCACGGTCAACTACACGTTGACCAACACCGGCCCGGAGCCGCTCACGGCGCGATTCGGCGTGGAGACGAACTGGGGCATCTCTGGCGGCGAAGCGGCGGCGGGCGTGTACACGGTATTTGCGGGCGGCGTGCTGCACCGCCTCAACGCCATCGAAGCGATTCCGGCGGCGAAGGAAGTGGCGGTGGTGAAAGAGAAGTTGGGGCGTGCGCTGCTGCGCCTGAGCGATGCGGCCGACTGGTGGCAGTTCCCGCTGGAAACGATCTCGCTGTCAGAAGCCGGCTTCGAGCGCGGCTATCAGGGCACGACGCTGCTGGCCCACTGGCCGCTGGGTCTGGGACCGGGTGAAGTCTTGAAACTGAAGTTGCAGTTCACCCTGGTGCCCAGTGCATAATCGCACCGCGCTGTGCGAAATCCAAACTTGATAATGCACAATGCGCGCCTGGCTGAGGCGCATTGTGCATTGTTCACTGTGAATTGAGAATTGTCATGCCGCATTCGATTGCCATTCACGGCCACTTCTATCAGCCGCCACGCGAAAACCCGTTCACGGGCGAGATGCCGCGCGAGCGGGGGGCGGAACCATATCACGATTACAACGAAAAGATCACGGTCGAGTGTTATCAACCCAACGCGGAAGCGGGCAACTTCGATCGGATCAGCTTCAACATCGGGCCGACGCTGATCAACTGGCTGGCGCAGTATCAGCCGCGCACCTATGCGCGCATTGTGCAGGCCGATCGGGTCTATCAGCAAACACGCGGCGCGGGCAATGCCATCGCCCAATCGGCCCATCACACCATCTTGCCGCTGGCGCGGCGGCGCGACAAAATCACACAAATCGCGTGGGGCATCAGTTCATTCCGTTTTCGCTTTCAGCGCCAGCCGCGCGGCCTGTGGCTGCCTGAAATGGCGGTGGATCTGCCAACGCTGCAAATCCTGTCGGAGCACGGCCTGTCGTTTACCATCTTGAGCGAAGAGCAGGTGCGGGGCGATCTACGCATGGGGTCCGGACCATATCGGGTGCGGCTGCCGGACGGCGGCTATTTTGCCGTGTTCGTGCGCGATCGGTTTTTGTCGAATCAACTCTCGTTTGATATGGCGCACATCGCCGATGGCCGCAAGTGGCTGGAGTGGAATTTGCGCGCGCGCAACCGGCTGGCGCTCATTGCCACCGACGGTGAGACCTTTGGACATCATCACCGCGACGGCGTGCGATTGTTATCGGACCTCCTGCAGCCCGACGCTGCCGGCTATGAAGTGGTGGCGTTGACAGAGTATTTGCGCACGCATCCGCCTACGATCGAGATTGAAGTGAACGAGCGCACGGCGTGGAGTTGCAGTCACGGGCTGGCGCGCTGGGACACCGGCTGCGGCTGCACGCCCGGCGACAGCGGCTGGAAGCCCGTGCTGCGCTCGGCGCTCGATCTGCTGGCCGACGAAATCGATGCGATCTATCAATATGAGACACGCCGCCTGCTCGCTAATCCGTGGCGGTTGATCGAACACTATATCGACGTGGTGCTGGGCAAAATTCAGGCTACCA
The DNA here is from genome assembly GCA_030834835.1 of Thermoflexales bacterium. Lineage (GTDB taxonomy): Bacteria > Chloroflexota > Anaerolineae > Fen-1058 > Fen-1058 > JAGOBP01. The sequence continues at coordinate 10,969 of JAUQXD010000008.1, forward strand.
CGCTGGTGCGAGAAATGGCCGCGGGCAGCCTGACCGGCGCGCAGTTGTCCCGGGTGGCGCAGCTCGCCCAGGCGCAGCTGCACCGGCAGCGCATGTTCAGCAGCTGCGGCTGGTTCTTTGAGCAGCTCGATCGACCCGAACCGCGCTATGTGGTGGCGCAGGCGATGCGGGCGATTCAACTGGTGAAGCAGGCCACGGAGATCGATCTGGGACCGAATTTTCACGACGCCCTGTGCGCGGCGCGCTGCGGCCCGGCACCCCGCCCGATCGGCGATCCAACCATCCGTACGGCCGCCGATTTGTATGATGAATGGAAAACGAAGAACTACACTTAAAATTGGTGGAGCAGTGATCGCAAATTGTATAAAGCACCCAATAATGATGTCAGGGCGCTAATAACGCCCTGACATCTGGTTGTTGTATAACCCGGCTAACGTAACATTGCGGGGTTGTACCAGACTATTGCAACTAACAGTGAATCAATGTAATTCAGTTGATAAAGCATAAAGTTCCTCCTAATAAATGGTTTATAAAGAATCTACTCTACAACAATAAGCTGTAACGCATAGGCAATTTAGTTGTTCATTTTTCCTCCCTAAGTGATCCGACCACTAATAACTAGG
>JAUQXD010001211.1 GCA_030834835.1 Thermoflexales bacterium
AAGTGACCCTGTTATATCGTCATCTAATCGGTGCTGACTTACGGGTCGGCCTGAAAGCGTTCCTAAAAGCGGCTTGAGATTTATGACCAAGCCTCAATTAGATCGGGGTTGTTTCCCAGTGATCTTCCCCGATTTAGAAGAAGGGAAGTTAGGAAATAGTCACGGCTCGTTCGCAGTTATGCGGACGCCGGTAGGTCAGCGCCGACGCCCGACGGCTAATCGTGCCGCAGGCGTGAGGAGAACGCATTGAAGACTCTAACTGTATTCCGTCTGACGATGGTTGAACGTCATCCTTTGACAACGTTTGTGACAGTGACACTCGCACTGGCCTGGCTGCCGATGTTGCTGACCTCGCTTCTGCCCTATCTGCCGCTGGCGCTGATCGCGCTGCTGGCACCGACCCTCGCTGCGCTGCTGGTCAACCCGACGCACGCTGAAGGTGCACTGCGCCGCGTGTTTCAGATTCCCGCAGGCATCGAATGGTACATCGTCGCCCTGATCCCACTGGCGGTCGCGCCGCTCATCGGGTATTTTGGGACGTTCAACATCGTCTATACGCCACAGTATCCGGTGATCGAGCTGCTTGTAACGACGCTGGGGACTGCACTGTTGTGTGCCACTGCCGAGCGCATCGCCTGGCGCGGCTGGGCATTGCCTCGATTGCGTAGTTCACTGCCAGCGATTGTGGCGGGCCTTGTTCTGGCCGTATTCATGGCGGTGACATATCTGCCGTTGATCGTGCTACCGGTTTCTCAATTAGCGCCGGGAACGTTCTGGGCATGCGCGCCGCTCTACGTGTCGAGCATCCTCGTGTTCGCGTGGGTGTGGCAGCGCGTGCAAATCGCTCCGGCCAACGCATCTACCAGTTCGCGCCTCCGGCGCATTTTGCGCGCGGCCGCTCAAGCCCTATTGGCGATTCCGCTAGCCATCGGCGTGTTGGCGGCGATGGCCACGGTTTATCACGCGGGCGAGTCGCGCAGCTTCCCGGCGCCGGGGCAGCTAGTCGATGTTGGCGGCTATCGCCTGCATATCCAATGTCTGGGCGAAGGTAGCCCGACCGTGATCCTCGAAGCAAGCTCAGTTGGCTTCTCATCACAGTGGTACCGAGTGCAGCATGATCTAGCTCCAACGAATCGCGTCTGCGCCTATGATCGCGCCGGGCATGGTTGGAGTCAGCCTGGCCCGCAGCCACGGACTGCACAGCAGCTGGTGCACGAACTACACACATTGCTGAGCAACGCCCAGATCGCTGACCCATACGTCTTGGTGGGCGATTCGTATGGCGGACGGTTGGCCGTCAACTATGCTGCCGAATATCCTGGCGAGGTGGCAGGTTTGGTGATGGTGAATGTCACACCTGTCGAGGCCATCACGGACGAAACTGAGCACGAGCGCTGGGTACAGAGCGGAATCTGGAGCATCATGGATTCGGCGCTGCTCAATAAGACGCCTCAGGCGCTTGAAGCGCGTCGCGGGCGATGGGACTGGTTGAGACCGATCGAGCAATTTGGCCTGTACCGGTATATGGTTGCGGTCTTTTCACAGGACTATCCGCCGCAACAGCAAGCCGAAATCACGGCCCTCATGCCGGGCGACCAAAATGTGCAAACCGCAACGGACGAGGCCCTCGCCTCGCAGCCGATCGGCCAACCGGCCTTGCCGGTGGAGACTTTGGGCAACCTGCCGCTCATCGTTCAGATCGCCGATCATCGGCTATCGCCGGAACGATTGGCGCAGTTTATCGCAGGTTATGCCCGGCCGTATTTGGCGTTGTCGTCCAACAGTCGTTTAATCGTCGTTGAGGATGCCGATCACAATTCCATCATCGCCAGACCAGAGCAGGCCCACCGGGTAGTGGATGCTATCCGCGACGTGATTGAGTCGGCGCGCACGGGCCAACGCCTGTCCAACTGAGATCAAGGCCTACTTTATCTGTGAGACATCACAGATTAGCTGTGACGTCTTGGTCCTCTCACTGACATTCGCGTGATAACGAGTTACGTTAAGCGGCCTTATCGTGAAACAGCGTCGTGCGAGTCTGCATGGTCGGTAAAGAGACAGAGCGCAGTCATTTTGATACTTGTTTTTCTCTGTTGCACAGTGCAGTTGTCCTCCGACAGGGAAATCTGATGGTCACCCGTCACGTCGATCTGATTCTGGTATTAGCGGCTTAACGATGATTGCGCCTTCTGGATCAATTCACTTGATTTTGGGTATTGCCATTGATCACTGGATGCGGTTACAATGAATCTACCTCGTCCGCAGCCAGGGGTTACCCGCGTTTCGTCGCACGAGGGTCAACAGGACTAACAGCGGGCTTGATTCCGCTCTTGACAACCAAGCTGTTCATCCCGCCACGTCGCGCCCGTGACAGCGTCGTCG
>JAUQXD010001212.1 GCA_030834835.1 Thermoflexales bacterium
TTGACGAGGTCGCGCCACTGTGCGGAATAACTCTCGCGCGGGATGCGGCTGATGATCGAGGTCGGCACATCCGCCGTGTGAATGCGCTTGAGGGCCGCGCCAAATTCGATCCAGTGACGGTCGGATAGGTCAGCGTCATACCCATCGCGTCCGTCGATAAACGGATAGGCGATCACCGTATAGTCATCGAGACTGGCCCACAGTTGCCCGGCTTGCGTGGTCAGCGGCGCGATGATGTGCCGCAGGCCCTGATCGTAGAGGAATTTGGGCAGCGTTACCGAGGTCTCATCGAAGACGCCGCGCCTCAACTTGAGAAAGTAGGGCGTGCCATCCGCGGCGATGATGCGATAGACAACCGTATTCTGATCGGCGCCGAGTGGCAGAAACGCGACGTGGGTGATTTGAAGACCGTAATCGGCTTGCAAGCAGGCAATGATTTTCTCGTCGGGAAGATCGGGTTTTTCAAGCATAGACTTATGAGGTATGAATCTCCAAAGCCCACTGTGGATCAACCTGAATCGCCGCGCACAACTCTTGATAGGCAGTTGTTCGTTCCGGCAAATTCTGGTTGCCAAAGCGCAAGAAGAACGATCGATGCGCCCAATCGAACGGCTCGGCCGCCTTGCCATACAGATAGTAGAGCAACGCGGCGGCATGGACGCGCATATCGTCGTGGCCGTGCAGGGCGCACCACAGCAACGTCCGACGCACGGCGAGTGTCGGATGATCTTCAACCAGGCGCAAGGTGCTGACCATGCCGTTCAGAATTGTCACATCGGGCAAAGTTTTTACCAGCAGCGACTCGATTTCATCTTCGCCGAGTAGCCCCTGTTGCGCCAGCGCCCTCGCCGCGGCGATGCGAACCTCGTACCTGTGGCTCGCGAGGGCCGACCGCAGGGCGGCGAGTGCGCGCTCGGTGCCCAGTTCGCTCAGCGCTTCGACATCACGCCAATCCTCACAGCCAGTCGCGAGCAAGACCGCTTCGGCCTTTTGGCGCTCGGCGGGCGATAACTGGCGCAGCGCATCGAGATCGTAGCCGATCCCATCGTGCCACTTCATATAGTCGATCTTCATACTGTCGAGAAAGCGTTGATAGTCTGAGGTCATGACATCTGTGTCTTGCTTCTAGACTGGCCCGACCCAACTCTCGGCAAAAGCCAGGAAGGCGGTGCTGGAAGGAAACCCATCTGCTGCATTCGCATGTCGAACTTCGCCCGGCACTGCTGTACCATTGAGCGTTACGCGTCCCGCACGGCAGGGACAAATCACCGTCGTCAAATCATACGCCGCCGATCCCACCGGAAACTGCGGCCAATTCAAATACTTCTGATCCAGCAGGTCTTCCCAGACAACTTCAACCTCCACAGCCTCGGCTCGACAGCGCGCCGTGTAGCGCGCGCCATCGAAGGTGTGACCGCAGGCCGCTTCGATGTAGGGCAAATCGGTGACAGGCAGGCCGCGAAATTCGGGGAAGTGCTGAGTCAATGTCTCGACCAGCATGCGAGCGAGTGGCACGTTATCCGTAAAGATCCCGCCGCTGCGATATGTGCCCCGATCTGACATTTGTGACGAGTCCAACCACAAGACCAGCGCATGGCCAACGCCCAACGGACTGTATGTGCAGTGCCAATAGCTTGCCACTGCCACCGGGTGCTCAGTATCCGGCCCATACAACCGCAGGCCGGGATTCTCGCCAGCCATGAAGACGGGGCGTTTGATTTCAGGCATGTTGGGCAATCCTCTGAAGACGGCGGTTATCCGGGCTTGATGGTTGATCAAAACCTTTGAGATCTGGTGTAGCTGCTGCCGTGGTTGGGCCACACCCATAATCACAGCTTAGTTTTGCGCTACAATGATTCGTACACCTGTATGAATGCCTTAGAATTCATCGGCGGTGGATTTTCGTAAATGATGTAACCTATCGCCGTTCCCACGAAATCCTTCAGCCTTTGCAGCCAATCGTTCTCGTCTTCCCCATCATGAGAGGACAAACAGAATATCATTGCGCCATCGTCTGTAAAATAGACTTCAGCTATACGGGGCGGCTTATCTAGCAGTGTGCGCCAACAGATTACCTGGTATTCGTTGGTGTGATCGAGACAATAGCTGATGAGTTCGTCAACGTCGTCAATTATGGTGCCGCCATCTGACCCTGCCGAATACGGAACGATCCAATTCTCGATCACTAACTCCCTCTCAGGCAGGAAGTGATCAAGAAATGCGTCAATATGATCTCGTGAACGTGCTTGAACAAGTACATAGCAGTCAGCGAATATCGACATGGT
>JAUQXD010001213.1 GCA_030834835.1 Thermoflexales bacterium
CAAATAGATGCTCGGACTGTGTGAAGCCGCTCCCGCGATCAGCACGACGACGATCATGATCGAAGTCGGCAGCGTCGCCGCAAAGATCAATCGTCGCGCCCAGATCGTGCGCGCGATCTGGCTCAAACCGATGGCTGCCAACAACCCGATTGGAATGTGCAGCCCCAACGACCACCGTCGCTGCAAAGGAAACGGCGCGTACAACAGCGGCACTGTCACCACGATCCACGCCAGCAGCAGCAGATCCCAATTCGATCGCCGCCGCCATGCTGATCGGGCCGCGGGAATCGCCAGCAGGATCAGTACCCCATAGCCCAACAGGTAGTCAATGATCGGCGGCGAGGGTGTTTGATTCTGCGCCGACCACCCGCTCAGCACCGCATCAATCTGTGTAGCGGCATACAGATAGATCAACACTGGCGTCGTAATCAGTCCCACGCTAACGGCGGTGACAAACTGCGGACGCGGCCACGTTCGATCACGCCGCCACATGAGTAACAGCGTCACATCTAAGATTGCAAACATCGCCACCGGCGCAAACGGCTGAATGACGGCCAACACCAGCGAGACTGCACTCAGGCCGATCACACGCCGCGCCGACACACGCTGCACTTCCAACAGCCCGATGAACAACACGATCATCAACGCCATCGCCAGCGCAAAATGCGCGTTCGCGATCAAACTGTAAAACGTGTTCGATTCGGGAATGGTCCAATCGGCAGTGGTCGCGCGCCCCAACAGCAGCGCCAGCCAGCCCAGGCCCGAGGAGATCGCGATCAGCCACCACGCTCGCCGCCGCTGATCGATCGAGTTCGTCACGCGCGCGATCAACGCATAGATCGCCCATAACAACGCGAAGCCGCCGAGCAGGCGCGCCGCGTGAAAGACTAGAATCAACGGCAGGCCCAACACCCGCGCCAGCTGCCCCAGCGCCACGAAGTAGGTAAAGAGCAGCACGCCCGTGCTCGATTCAGCCGTAAAACGCAGGGAAAACAACCAGTCGCCGTGCAGCCCGATCTGCATCTTGGCAAGGTAACTGACGCCGTCGAGGGGATTGACCTGCAGGCCGCTGAAGACTCGATCGGGACCGGCGAGCAGCGCGCCGGCCAGATACGGCAGCGAAGCCAGCGCCAGCACGCCCATCGCCCGGATGAGCAGCCAGCGGCGTTCAGCGGAAGTGATCGCAGTGAACATGACGGCCTGATTCTAGCACATCTTCACGGCAAAAGTGCGCTTGCGGCGCAGACAAGCTTGCGCCGCGCTTGTAATACGGGCTATAATGGGCATGCTGTATATCCCGTCGCCAGGTGGAGGCGCTGTGCGCAAGACCGATACGCTCCTCGAATTGCAGGACACCGATGCCGTCATCGATCGATTGACCAAACGCCTGGCCGAGATCAAAGCCGGCCTGCGCGAAACCGATCAGATCATCGCCGCCCGTCAGGCCCGGCAGAGCGCGGAGCAGTTGACCGTCCAACGCCGCGCCGCGCGCAAGGACATGGATTTAGCCGACGCCAGCGTGGACGACAAAATACAACTGGCCGAAAAACGTTTATACAGTGGCGCCGTCAAGAACCCCAAAGAACTCCTCGATCTGCAGAACGACATCAGCTCATTGAAGCGGCAGAAAACCAAATTAG
>JAUQXD010001214.1 GCA_030834835.1 Thermoflexales bacterium
AGCAGCACGTCGAGAAACGGCTGGAGCGATCCGCGCGCCACTTGAAAGATCACGATGAAGAACACAATCGCCAGCGTAGTCAATGTCTCACGCGGCAGGCCCAAAAGTTCTTCCAGTCGCCAGAATAGCACGACGGCCGCGGCGACCGTCGCCGCCATCACCGGGCCGCGAAAGAGAAAACGGATCAAGCGGTACTTCACCACTCGATCGGGCGCGAGCACGCCGAAGTAGGCCACGCTGTACGCCATCACGATCAACATCGCCGCGATCAGGATGTTGCCCGTCACCAGCGCGATCCACGAACTCAATGGCACTGCGGCCTCGGGATTGCTGGACACCAGCAGATACGGAAAGACCGCCAGCGCCGGGCCGGTGGATGACAGCAGCAGATACGTCATGCGGCGATGTGACGTCCGCGTGAGGCAGCGCTGCCGTGCGCGCAGAATGCCCACGAACCCGGCAATGGCCGCGCCTGAAAAGTAAACGAAATACACCCAGAACAACGGGCCGGGGTTGAGGTGTGGGGCCGAGTTGAATAGGATGCCGTCGGTCACGATCACGTCGGTGAACAGCGCCAGCCCCATGAAGATCAACCCGGAGACATAGGCGACATTTACGATGGCGCGATGCAGGCGATTGAAGGAATTGGTGGTGCGCAGGACATTGTCAGAAAAGTGCAGATAAGCGGCGGGCACCAGTGCGATGCCGATCCACTGCGCGCGCAGCCACATCTCCGTGGCCTCGGCGTCGGTGGCGCGATACAAGATCGAATCGCCCACGTACACCCACATCACGCAGCCCAGCAGCACGCTGAAAGCCCGCGCCACGGGCGAGCGAAAATTGTAGCGGACAATGTAGATCAGCAACGAGAAAGCGGTAACCGCCGTTCCGGTGGAGAGAATGGAGTTGATGAGCGCGAGGACCTGAACGAAACTAACCGAACCAATCATGGTGAAACACAACTATCTAATGCAGCGCCATAGCAAAGAACAACGCAATATCTTGATTGGCAAAGTACCGATCGTTATAGCCGCAGAATTTCAAACCGTGCTTCTGGCAGAAGCAAATGGCTGGATAGTTCTTGGTCTGCACCTCCACCACCAGCCACTTCAACTGCTGCTCGCGCCCCCAGGCGGCGGCGGCCTTGAGCAGCTGACTGCCGACGCCCGTCCGCCGGATCGAGCGGGCCACCACCAGATCGTTCACCCACACCGTTGATTGCGGCACCTGCTTCGTCAGGGCCGCATAGCCTG
>JAUQXD010001215.1 GCA_030834835.1 Thermoflexales bacterium
GTTTCCAAGACGGCTACACGCAGCGCGACATGTCGCGCGTGGATGAGTTCATGACGTTGTTTGCCGACGAGGCGGAGATCATCGGCACGAACGGCGTGCGGCCCGGCGAGGGCGAGTGGTATGTGGACAAGGCTGGCGCGCGCGAACTGGTGCAGGGCGATTGGGAAGGCTGGGGCGATGTGCGGTTGGATGTGGCGGGGGCACACATCGACATGCGCGGCGAAGTCGCCTGGCTAACCGCGTCCGGTACGGTGACGAAGACCATTCGGGCAGCGGAAAATTACGAGAGTTACTTGCAGCGCATTAAGAGCGTCATCGATCAGGCCGGCCCGTCGGCGGAGGAGAAACTGCTGGATATTTTGCGCGGCGGCTCGAACACGTTGTACGAACTGCGTCGCGGCGAGCAGTTCGTGTGGCCGTTGCGGTTTACGGCGGTGCTGGTGAGGCACGGCGGCGCGCCAGATGGCGTGGAGTGGTTGTTTCAGCAGATGCAGTTCTCGTTTCCGACGACGCGCTTTCCCGATGAGCGGATTGTGACATAGGGCACACCTTGTGTTTTAAGGTCGCGTTCTATTGACAGATGGTGCTAAAATGCAGTATTCTATCCTCCCCCGTGCGTCAAAAGCTATAGCCAACGTTCCGTCTTTAGACTGATTTGCATGTGCCGTGTTTCGCGTAAACTGTAACCGTCGTCCGCCCAACCGGAGAGGGTGAATCTTTGTCCGTCGCCGCGAGCATCAGGATCGCACTGCGGCACTCTGTATCCTGAAACGAGGCAGTCCATGTTGTTTCTCAAACGTCAACGTCGCAAGATCAATAATATCTACCGCGAATACCGCCGCTCGTTCTGGATTCTGGTCGGAGCCACGTTCATCGATCGGCTGGGCGGCTCGCTGCTGTTTCCGTTCTTCGCGCTGTACATCACCCAGAAGTTCAACGTCGGCATGACCGAGGTGGGCGTCCTGTTTGGCCTGTTCTCGATCTCCAGCATCGTGGGCAGCTTTATCGGCGGCGCGTTGACCGATCGGATTGGCCGTCGGACGATGATGATCTTCGGCCTGCTGGCGAGTTCGTTCAGCACGCTGTTGATGGGCTTCGTGGAGACGCTGGAAGTGTTCTACGTGCTGGCACTGGTATCCGGCATCTTCACCGATGTGGCCGGCCCGGCGCACCAGGCGATGGTGGCTGACCTGGTGCCAGAGCATAAGCGCGCCGAGGGTTACGGTATCATCCGCGTGGGCTTCAACCTGGCGGTGACGATTGGCCCGGCGATCGGCGGCTTCCTGGCGGCGCAGTCGTACACGCTGCTGTTCATTACCGATGCCGTCATCAGCAGTATCACGGCGTTCATCGTGTTTACTTTCCTGAAAGAGACCCGGCCTAAAATGGCGCCGGGTGAGAAACAGGAAAGCGTGGGGACAACCTTCCGCGGTTATGGCGTGGTGCTGCGCGATACCTCGTTTATGCTGTTCCTGGGCGCCTCGCTGCTGATGGTGCTGGTGTACATGAACATGAACACCACGCTGGGCGTGTACCTGCGCGATGTACACACGGTGACAGAGGCGGGTTACGGCGCATTACTGAGCATCAACGCGCTGATGGTGGTGATCCTGCAATTCCCCATCACGCGCGCCATCCGCGACAAGACGCCGCTGGTCATGATGGCCTTCGGGTCGGCGCTGTACGCCATCGGGTTTGCGATGTACGGGTTCGTGAGCGGCTATGCGGCTTTCGTGTTCGCCATGGTGATCATCACCTTTGGCGAGATGGTGGTGTCGCCGGTGGCACAGTCGCTGACGGCGGCCTTTGCGCCGGAAGATATGCGAGGCCGGTACATGGCAGTCTCCGGTTTCTCGTGGGGTATTCCATTTATGGTGGGGCCGCTGCTGGCAGGCCTGGTGCTGGATAACTTCAACCCCAATGTGTTGTGGTACATTGCGGGCATCATCGGGGTGCTGGCGACGCTGGGCTTCTTGTACTTGCAGCGGCGCACGCACGGCTTGGAGATGCGCGCAGCGGCGACGGCGGCGGCGCAGGAAGCGTAACAAAGTGTGTCATTCCGAAGGGGCGCTGTTTACGACTGAGGAATCCTTTCCCGGCGCGCCAGAGATTCCTCGGCCCGCGGCCTCGGAATGACACTGGAAAAACCGACCGTGTCCAATCGGGCACGGTCGGTTTTGTGTTGCCTGCGGTATAATCGCCCCGAACCTTTAGCCTCGCAAGGAGCGCAGCATGAAAATCTTCGTCCCCGGCCGCATCTGCCTGTTTGGAGAACACTCCGATTGGGCCGGCGGCCATCGCCGCATCAATGCCGACATCGAAAAAGGCTACACGCTGATCAGCGGCACGAATCAAGGGATTTACGCTGAAGTGGAGCCGCACCCGACGTCGTTGGTGTTGTCCTCAACTGCGCCCGATGGAACGATCATCGGCCCGGTCGAAATCCCGATGGAACCAAAGGCACTCCTGGAGGAAGCGGAGCGGGGTGGTTTCTGGAGTTACATGGCGGGCGTGGCGTATCAGGTGGCGACGAACTATCGGGTGCGGGGACTGGTCATTCACAACACGCTCACGGATTTGCCCATGAAAAAAGGCTTATCCTCAAGCGCGGCGATTTGCGTGTTGACGGCGCGGGCTTTCAATCGCATCTACGATCTCAAGTTGACCACGCGCGGCGAAATGGAACTGGCCTACATGGGCGAGATCACCACGCCGTCGCGCTGCGGCCGCATGGATCAGGGCTGCGCCTTCGGCACACGGCCGGTGCTGATGGCATACGACGGCGATCTGCTGGACACGCAGGAATTGCAAGTCAACAGCGAACTGTATTTTGTCATCGTGGATTTGCACGCCAAAAAAGACACGATGGAGATTCTCAACAAACTCAATCGCTGCTATCCGTTTGCGGAGACCGAGATCGAACGCGGCGTGCAAGAGTTGCTGGGGCCGATCAACAAGCGCATCGTGCATCAGGCGTTGGACGCACTCAAAGCGGGTGATGCGCCAAAGTTGGGCGCGTTGATGGTGGAAGCGCAAGCCTTCTTCGATCGCTACGCCACACCGGCTTGCCCCGAAGAACTGACTTCGCCCGTGCTGCACAAAGTGCTGG
>JAUQXD010001216.1 GCA_030834835.1 Thermoflexales bacterium
CATCAGCAGTTCGGGGCTGCTCTTCAGCACTTCCAACTCTTCGCGCTCGAAGGCGAGGCGCAAGCGGCTGCGCGCCAGATCGTCGGTGAGGCGTTGCTGCGCGAGGGCTGATTCTTTCTCCAGCAGCGCTTGCTTCAGATCGGCCTTCTTCAATTCGAGCGAATGTTCCATCGCCGCGATTTCTTCGTCGGCCTGATAACGCGTCTTCGCCGCCGAGATGCGGGCCTGCTGATTCAGCCGCTCGGTCTCTTCCATCAAGCGCGCCTGTTCCTGCTGACGCAGTGCGTCGGCGATCTCTGGATCGGTCGGGTCCAGCGACTGCACGGCCAGCGTGATCAATTCGACACCGTACTTCTCTTCGATCAACGCCAGTCGCTCATTCAAATAGCTCGTCAATCCCGCCGAAGAGAGTTCGCGAATCTCGGCGCGCTCGGTGTATTCCTTGACCAGTCCTTGCAGCAGCACTTGCGCTTCATCGGCCACGCGTGCGACGGCCTCGCTGTTCCAGCCGCCGGCCCGAATCAGCGATTGAACGTGATCGGGCGACGGCGCGATCGAGCCGACCAGCTTCACGCGCACGCCGATGTTCCCGGCCGCGCTCGCTTCAGTCGTCAACTGGATCGGGCAAGTCGTGCGCTTCAGCGGCAGGCTGAAGTGGCGCGGATACAGCAAGCCCTTGCGCACGCCGATGCGGCCCTTCGATTCATACAGCACCAGCACATCCGGCTGGCGAAGGCGATATTCAAACACGATCAGGCCCACCCCGATCACGATGATGACGGCGACCACACCCAGCACAACGTCCATATTTACACCTCGGCGAGAAGACTTTGAGAAATGTTGATGACGCTCAACCAGCGGCTATCCGGCGAGAGACGACAGCGAGGCGAATTATACTCAAGACGGGGGCAGCGGGCTATGCCGATAATCAACAAAGCCGACGACGGTCGGCTTTGTGCAGTCTGTACGGAATTTCACTACCTGGCAGGAGCGATGGCGTCAATTCAAGCGAAAACGGATTACGGCAGCAGCAAGCGGATCAAACTCTCACCCAGCCAGTCGCTGTATTGTTCTTTGGACCAGCCGCGATCAGTAGTGAGGAGATTGAAAACGTCGGGACTGGTCAGCGTCCACGCGATTTCAGCTGCGCGCATCTCATCCAGTCCTGCTCGGAGTGGACCACGCGCGGCCACGCTCTTAACCACGGCTATCATATTCTGCAGTCGGTCGTTGAGTATCTTCTTCAATAAGTCGGCCATATCTGGCTCCGTTTTGGCCGCTACCCGTATGATCGCGAACAAGGGCGCTACGCGTTCCAGGATGGTGGAAATATCCTGCGCAAACAATTGCAACTTCCGAACAGGATCAGGCTCTCGCAAAACGGTCTGAGGGCCGGGTCGATTGAGCAGGGGAATGGGCTGTTCGTCACCGCCTACGGCTAATCTGACAAGTTCGGCCAGGATGGTGCGTTTATTGCCGAACGTCGCGAAGATGGTTTCGGCTGCTACGCCCGCTTCCTCGGCGATCGCGTCAATGGTCGCGCCCGCATAACCATGTTCGATAAACAGGCGTCGAGCCGCCGCGATGATTTGCTGGCGAGTCTCCTGGGCCTGCGCCTGTCGACGAGTCGAATTGTATGGCCGTTTGGTTCTGGCAGATTTAGACATTGCCTCTTGACACCGCTTAATTCTGATATATAATATCACTATTGAATACAGTATAACTGTATTCAAATTTGTTGTCAATTGTAACGGGAGACAATTGACGACTGCTCCGCTCACCTGCCCCGCTTTCAGCCAGACAGGAGGATACCATGTCAACACAACAGCATCAAGCCGTACTCCGAGAAGTCATCGAGGAAGCGTTCAACCAGGGCAATTACGCGGTGTTGCGCAAGCACTTCAAACCGGATTTTGTCGAGCATCAATTTGGGTTGCACGCGACTATCGAAGGCATGCAAGGCGATATAGAATACCTGCGCACCGCCTTTCCAGACTTCCATTTGACAATTGAAGAACTGGTGGCCGATGCCGACAAGGTCTGGGTGCGCATGACGGCGCGCGGCACCAATCGCGGCGGATTTATGGGGCCGCCCAACGGCAAGACCTTTGAGGCGGCCGTGTTTGACGAATTGCGGTTTGAAGAT
>JAUQXD010001217.1 GCA_030834835.1 Thermoflexales bacterium
CTACAAGCAGGTTGTTGCTCGTTTTGCGTTTATGCACGATTATATCTGGGAATACGGTTATTGAATCCGTACTATCTGAAGCTACCTCAAGAACTTGAATGCCGAGCTGCTTGGCGCTTAGTGGTCTCGTGTCTGCTGCATTCCGGTTGTATTCGCAATCAACATCCCAATCGTAAAATTGTTCCTGTAGATACGCAGCAAGTCTGTGACAGATGGTTCTCTCATTAATGTCGATGTGCAAGAGGTCAGCGTCGTTTTTCTGAAGTTTTGTTACAGCGGCGCTTACTTTCCACTTTACAAGATTTTCTTCCATGATTCACCTCTTGACACAATAGTCGCAATCTTTTCCACTGGGCCACCTAACGACCACGGCCGCTGACAGTTACACACTCTTCCCATTACAACTCTCGCAAGTATAGCTCAGCCCTTCATCTCCGGTCAACTGCCGAATGTCACTTTGCATTTCGCCTCACGCTCACTCTGCGCCTTCCCGGATCGTAGGCGACTCTATTACCCTTCATTGGTCGCCGTGCTCGATCGGGTCTAAGGCAGCCGTCGCAACTTCGGCACCAAGAGGATGACGCACGCGGCAAGGATCAATGTCAGCAGCGCGCTGATCGAAATTGTGAAACTCATGCCCTTGATTTCAGACCATTGGCCCAGCGCCAGATTGCCAAACGGCGCAAAACCAAAGAACGTCAGCGTGTACAGGCCCATCACGCGGCCGCGCACATCGTCGGGCACGCTGGTCTGCAACAGCGTGTTGATCAGCGCGAACTCGAACATGAAGCCGATGCCGAGCAGGAATGCCAGCCCCATGGCGATGGTCGGCGACGTGTTGTTGGCGAAGAGCAACAGGCCGATCGGGAAGGCGAGATTGGCCGCAACCAGCCAGCGGCCGCGCTGCCCCCGATCGCCATACCGCGCGATGAAGAAGGCCGTGCACAACGCGCCCACGCCCAACATCGAATTGAGTGCGCCGTACCCGGCCTCGTCGATGTGCAAAATCTGATCGGCAAAGGCGGGCAAAATGGCGAAGTAGGAAATGCCAAACACGCTGAAGATCAAGGCCAGCATCAACAGCGCAAAGATCTCGCGGTGAGCCAGCACGAAGCGTAGGCCCTGGAGCAGATCGCGCCACGGCGACTCGCCTTTCACCACCCGTTCACGCGGCGCGAGCCGCATCAGCAGCAAACACGCAATCACCGCCAGAAACGACAGCCCGTTCAGGAAAAAGCAACCCGCCGCGCCAAGGGCCACGTACAGCACGCCGCCGATAGCGGGGCCGATCACGCGCGCGCCGTTGAACATCATCGAGTTGACGGCGATGGCGTTGGGCAGGTCATCGCGGCCCACCATCTCCACCACGAAGGCCTGCCGCCCCGGCCCGTCGAACGAATTGACCACACCCAGCAACGCGGCCAAAGCAACGATATGCCAGACCTGGACTGTGCCGGTGAATGCCAGCAAGGCGAGAACAAAGGCCAGCACCATCGCCGCCGATTGAGTGATCACCAACAATTTGCGTTTCGAGACGCGATCGACGATCACGCCGCCCCACGGCGAAACGAGCAGTGACGGAATGGCCGCCGCAAAACCGACGACGCCCAGCATCAACTCCGAGTGGCTTAGTTGATAAACGAGCAAGGCCTGCGCCACAGTTTGCATCCAGGTGCCCGCCATCGAGATCAACTGGCCGATAAAGTACAACCGGAAATTGCGATGCTGCATGGCGCGGAATGTTTTAGGCACACGCCGCGTTGAAGTTGTCGCGCTCATTTTCTCAGCACGGGGTTCAAGCGTGCGTGGCGTTTCTAGATCAGATGATTCTTCCAACGTTCAGTGCCTCCTTATTCCCGTGAAAAAACCGGGCGCAGCGCTTCCATCGCCTTCACCACGCTGGCGCGCTCGGCATCGGTGAGCGCGGCCAGACTCTCGGCCAGGCAGGCCCGGGTCGCGGAGCGCGATGCCGCCAGCGCGGTCTGGCCGCTCTTCGTGAGCGCCAGCGTCATCCGGCGGCGATCGGCTGGATCGGTCTGGCGGGTAACCAATTTGCGTGCGACCAGGCCATCGACCAGTTTCGACATCGACGGCAGCGTCAGGCCGATGTGTTCGGTCACATCCGAGAGCGACGCGTTGGCCTTGCGATCGATGACGACCAGCGTGCGGAACTGCGGTACTGAGAGATCAGCGGTGCGATGGCGGCGCAGCTCGCTGCGAATGGCGCGCATCACTTGCGGCACGACTTCCAGAACTTCCTGGGCACAGACAGCAGCGGATGTGGTCATAATGCTTTCACCTTTGAATAGTTTCGATTTCTAAGTATATCGTTGGGTGGCGAATCTGTAAAGCGAACAAAAACACCCCGGCCCGCTGGTGCAAGGTCAGGGTGTTGCCGGTCAATCGCGGAGTGGGTCGCGTCAGGGCCGGGGTGTTACTTCAACGCTTTGGCGCGGCTGAAAGAGCCACGCCTGATTCGTGATGCCGAGCGGCGTGATGAGCAGGCCCTGTTCCTTGGCCAACTGCTCGATGCGGCGCTGCAAGTACGGTGAGAAGTAGCCCTGATACCTGGCCCACAACTCGGGCAGCTGCCAGTCATTGCCGGTGATGGTGCCCCGACAGGTGGGCAGCGCACAGTGACATTCAAACTCGTCGTAGGGTGTGCTGTCCGTCATCGCGTAATCGAAGCACACTTCTTCCTCGGGCTGGATGTCGCGCAGCGCCACCAGCGTGATCTGGCCGCGCAAGCCCAGATTCGGCTCGCACGAGTGATTCACATAGTCGGCGGGCTCCAGATCGCCGACCGTTGCCAGATACAACTCCTCGTCGATCTGCACGGCGTGATGCTGCGTGACGTCCGGCAACTGCGCCAGCAGGTCTTCCGTCACGATGTTGCCGCCCCAGACCACGAGCACTTCACCCACCTGCGCCGCTTCGCGCGCGAACACGCCAAATCCGCCTTTTTCGGGATCGGGCCTGACCTCAAGCTTGGGCGAAAGAAAGTGAGTGGGAACCTTGTTCATTTAGCCTCCGTGTGAAATATAATACGGCACACGCGCCGTGCTCGCACACTGACGGGTATGCCGCAATTGGGATTGCTGCGGGCTGAATGTTACACTGGAATGACGACCAGATCAACCGCTACGGGGAGGTTTTACCGAGTTTTCACCAGACGAAAGACCTGACAGGTTGTGCACAACCTGTCAGGTCTACTGGCGGGATGGATTCTTCCAGCCGCTGGGGTTTTTCCAGCCCGCGCCAGTGTTCAAACACACGATCGTTTCGTCGGGGCGCAGCCAACCCGATTGGATGAGGTGCCTCACCGCGACCAGCGTGGCTGCGCCTTCAAACGCCATCGAGACGCCTTCCGTGCGCAGCACCGCCTGCGTCGTCGCCACGATGTCGGCGTCACTCACCGCGAGGGCCGTGCCATGACTTTCGCGCAGCGCGCGCAGGATAGCCCGGTCGCCCAGCGGCCTCGGCACGCGCAGGCCAGCGGCCACTGTTTGCGCGTTTTGATGAAGTTCACTCGCCGCTTGCTGCGCTTCAAACGCCGTCACGATGGGGCGGCAGCCTTCGGCCTGCACGGCGACCATGCGCGGTCGCTTCGCATCGATCCAGCCCAGCGCTTCCATCTCATCGAAGGCCTTCCAGATGCCGATCAAGCCCGTGCCGCCGCCGGTGGGATAGACGATCACGTCGGGCAATTGCCAGTCGAAATCCTGCGCGATTTCGTAGCCCATGGTCTTCTTGCCTTCGACGCGATACGGCTCTTTGAGCGTCGCCAGATCGAACCAGCCATGTTCTCTGGCATCGGCGGCAGCGAGGCGGCCTGCGTCGTTGATCAGACCGTCGATGAGGTGGACATCCGCGCCCACATCGCGGCATTCGTTGATGTTGGCGGCCGGCGCGTCTTTGGGCATGTAAACGTGAATGGCCATGCCCGCTCGCGCTGCATACGCCGCGGCCGCGCCGCCCGCATTGCCCGCCGTCGGCACGACGAATTCCTTCACGCCCAAAGCTTTGGCCCGGGTGACGGCGGTGGCCATGCCGCGCGCTTTGAAAGAACCCGTGGGATTGCGGCCTTCATCCTTGATCCACAGTTCGCGCGTGCCCAGCTGCTCACCGATACGATCGAGCCGCAGCAGCGGCGTGCCGCCCTCGCCCAGATCGATCCGTTGGGCCGGGTGATCGATCGGGAGCAGCTCATACCACGCCCATAAACTGTTGGGGCGCGCTGCAAATTGATCGCGATCGAGTTCGCGCCGCGCCCGATCGAGATCGTAACGCGCCCACAACGGCGAATTGCACGCCGGGCACAGATTGTGCAGCACGTTTGCGTTAAACGTCTGCCCACACTCGGAGCATTCGAGATGGGCGAGGTAGGTCATGGCTATTTCTCGTAAGGGCGGACCCGTATGTCTGCCTGCTTCACAGGGCGAACACATGGATTCGCCCCAACAGTCAATCGAACATCACCACTTCTTTGCCGCTGAGCCGTTTGAGGATGACCGACGTGACGATGTCCAAGTGCCCGTCCTGATGGACGTAGTCCAGCTGATCGGCGGGAATGGTCAGCACCGGGCACAGCGTAAAATGTTCGATCCATTCATCGTACAACTGGTTCAGCCGCTCCAGATAATCGGGCGACATGTCGCGCTCATAATCGCGGCCACGCTGATGGATGCGGCCGGTCAGCGTGTCGACGTTGGCGCGCAGATAGACGACCAGATCGGGCGGCGGCAGATACAGCGTCAGGACTTCGTACAACTCGCGGTAGGTGGCGTAATCCCGATCGGACATGTGACCCTGCCGGTACAGGTTTTTGGCGAAGATTTCGGCGTCTTCATAGATGCTGCGATCTTGAATGACGCTGCCGGGATGATCGAGCAGGCCGCGATGATGGCGCAGCCGCTTCGACAGGAAGAAGACTTGCGAATGGAAACTCCACGATCGCATATCTTGATAGAAGTCGGACAGATAGGGGTTCTCGTCAACGGC
>JAUQXD010001218.1 GCA_030834835.1 Thermoflexales bacterium
CTTTCGACTAAACATCTTAACCCTCCCGGTAGATTTAGGCCCGCAGGCCTGTCTGACTTCTATAAAGTAGACGCCCTTCGCGTCAGAAAGTTCCACGACTGCGCTATGGACGGGCCACGCCTCCGCACTCTCTCCGTATCCGATTCACATTCAGTTCACAATTCAACCGGATAATATCACCATCTCAAGACGGTCGAACACCGATCGAATGTGCAAAGGAGCAACATGCGTGTCTTTTTTCGAGTTGTACTGGCGTTGGTGTTGATTGGAGCGTTGGTTGGCCTTGGATCATACGTGTATAATGCGGGCGTGACGCAAGGACTGGCAGCCAGTGGCAAACTGGTCCTGCCTGACGGCGGGGCCGGCGCTGCGCCGTATGCGTACTATGGGCTGCATCGGCCGTTCGGTTTCGGCTTCGGCCTCTTCGGGCTGATCTTCCCGCTGCTGTTCTTCCTGCTGGTCTTCGGCGCGATTCGCGGCCTGTTTTTCGGTGGCTGGCGTCGCGGCCCGTGGGGACACGGTCCGTGGACCTACGGTGGCGACTGGAACAAGAATGTGCCGCCGATGGTGCAAGAATGGCACCGCAAGATGCACGAGCCGCAGGCTGGCGAACAACCGCGACAAGTGTAAGCCAACTGAAACCTGACAGGTCTCGGCGCGGCTGCGGCGCGAAGACCTGTCAGGTTGAGCGCAACTATGAAAACCATTCTCATCGTCGACGACGAACCCAAGATCGTGCAGTTAGCCCGCGATTATCTGGAGCACGCGGGCTTTACCGTTTTGGCCGCGCCCGACGGCAAAGCGGCGCTCGCCAGCGTTCGATCGAACAAGCCTGATCTGATCGTGCTAGATCTGGGCCTGCCTCAACTCGACGGGCTGGACGTCACCCGATCGATCCGCAAAGACTCCAACGTGCCCATCATCATGCTCACGGCGCGTGCCGAGGAGACCGATAAATTGATCGGGCTGGAACTGGGCGCGGATGACTACATCACCAAACCGTTCAGTCCTAAAGAACTCGTCGCGCGCGTGCGCACGGTGTTGCGTCGCACCGAAAATTCCGACAGCACCGCCGAGATCATTCGCGCTGCCGACTTGACGCTGGATGTGCCGCGCATGAAACTCACGCGCGAAGACGAAACGATCGAGTTAACGCCAACTGAGTTTCAATTGTTGGCGACGTTAGCCGGACAACCAGGCCGCATCTTCACGCGTGCCCAATTGCTGGGCGCGGTGCGGGGCGTGGCGTTCGAATCGTACGAGCGCGCGATCGATGCGCACATCAAAAATATCCGCCACAAGATCGAGCCGAATTCACGCGAGCCGCGCTACATCCTGACGGTGTACGGCGTGGGCTACAAATTCGCCGATAAGTAGGGGCTGATATGAACATCGAAACGGTCATTACAAGGCTGCGGCATCTGAATGAACCGGCACCACTTCCGATGCGATTGCCAACGTCCGACGAAGTGGACGCCATTGAGCAACAACTTGGCGTCAAATTCACGCCCGATTACCGGAAATTCTTGCTTGAAGCGAGCGATGTCGTTTACGGGATATTAGAGCCAGCCACGATCACCGATGTAACTGCCCACACCAATCTTCTGCGTCTCGCGCAAGATGCATGGCATCAAATGGATTTGCCCAGAAATTTGCTGCCGATCTGTGAAGATAATGGCGATTATTTTTGCCTTAATGCTAAAGGCGAAATTGTTTACTGGTCACACAACGGCGCAACAGATGAGAAGTGGTCTGATCTTGCAACGTGGATTCAAGAAATCTGGATCGACCAGAACTGATGATTGAGACACATTGATGATGCATCCTCGACACGCTCCTCGACATCGCCCGTCGTGGTGGCCCGAAAACGAGCCGTGGCCACCGACCCATCGTCCCTGGCCTACCGGACGCGGTAAATTCTTTCGCCGCATCGGGTGTCTGATCGCCGCCCTCGGCCTACTGTCGCTCATCGGCTGCGGCACGCTGTTCAGCCTGATTTTCAATATCCCCAATCAACTACATCTGTCGGAGGGTGTTTCTAGCATGGCGCGTGGGCTGGGGGCGCTCATCGTCATCGGCGTGATCGGCAGTGTGATCATGGCCGGGCGCTGGTTGCGCCGCGCCACTGCCCCCGTCGGCGATGTGATGGAAGCCGCCGGCAAAGTAGCCGATGGCGACTACAACGTGCGTGTGGAAGAAAGCGGCCCCAGAGAAGTGCGCGCCCTCGCCCGATCGTTCAACACGATGACCGCCCGCCTGCAACTCAATGACGAGCAGCGCCGCGCCCTGCTGGCCGACGTGACGCACGAACTCCGCACGCCGCTGACGGTGATTCAGGGCAAGCTGGAAGGCATGCTCGACGGTATCTATCCGCTCGATGCCGCGCATCTGGAATCGACGCTGGAAGAAACGCGTGTGCTGTCACGCCTCATCGACGATCTGCGCACGCTGTCGCTGGCCGAAAGCGGCGCGTTGAAATTACAGCGCGAAACCGTCGATCTGAGCGACTTGATTCAAGAGGCAATCGCGGCGTTTCAAGCAAGCGCCGATAACGCCGGAGTCCAATTGATCGTCGACGTTCAA
>JAUQXD010001219.1 GCA_030834835.1 Thermoflexales bacterium
CGTCATCCCGGCCTGACATGCCAGCAAATCAACCGTCATCGCGCGCAGAAATGCAAAGCCAGGCGTACCTCATCTACTCGGAATGGGGACCGTCGCGATTGATTCCCAGAGATCAACGCTTGGCCGAGTGTTTTCCCGAAATTCCTGAGGACACGCGCCGGAATTGGATGAGACAATTCGATCAAGTCGAGGCTGCTGTCTGGAAAGCGGCTGAGGCGGGCGGCCCGCGCACAGGCTCGTTTGAAGCCTTCACCCGGCAGATGCGAGCGTCTTTCCCGTTTATGAGTGACAAGGCCCTGAGCCGCGCATGGGCGCTGACGGGCTACTACACGTTTCACGAAGGGTATTAAACGGGCTTAAAAGATGCTGAGTTTACCCAACAAATAAAACGCGAAGCCGATCGCTATGTCAGTCGGCTTCGCACGTTTCTTTCAGAGGTCCGAAACGAGTATTGTACAGCGCTTCAGCAAACACCGCTTAGTTCTTCTTGTACTTGGCTTCCTCAATTGCCACTTGCTTTGCTGCTAAATCTTTGAACAGCCCGACGATGCGCTTGATTTCATCATCGGTTGGTGCTGTGCGAGTTGTTAGATTTGATACTGTAGCCTCAAGTGTCGGCAAGAACCAGATTGAAATCTCCGACTGAAAGTTCTGAATGGGCTGAGGTTCAGCTAAAGCGACAGCCCGTTCAACCCAACGTGTTATCCCTTGTTGCTGAAGATAGAAGTTGAGACGCTTGGCATTCTCAGTGACCTGCCGAGAGGGGTTTTGCTCAAGTTTCTTCCAGCCGCGTTTTGTTTGCCGCTCCCAGGCGCCATTTTGACTTCGCACATTCCCTCTGAACGCCTTTACTTCAATTACCCAGACACCGCCGGGACCAACCAGCGCGATATCTATATCGTCTTTTCGATCGGGTAGATGCAAGTTGCGAAAGATTGTCCAGCGGTTGTCTAGCGCCACCCGAAGTACTTCAACGACAGATTCTTCACCTTTACGACCTTGCCTCAAGTCTTCGTAGCGGGCAAATTCACTTCTGGTTTGAGATCGAATCCACACGCCTACCAGCAGAAACACAAAGGCTAAACCAATCATGAGCGTGAATATATTCTGTGTGGCAATGAACTGCTGAACGACATAAATGCTTAACGCAACCGCGCCACCAAATCCATAACCTCTTAATAGAGAGCCCATTTTGAGGCTTTCAAGTTCGTTCTTCTCCAAATAATGGCTGCCTTCAACTACTTCTGGCCCATAGCGCCGAGTTGCTTCAGCCGTTGTCGGTTCTCCAAGCCAATGAGCCAGTAATGTTCGAGCCGCTGTCCGCATCTCTGGCTTCCATGCGCCTTGAACGCCCCAGGCCAAATTATTGTAACCAATCTTCTTAGCATCGAGAAGGTCGCCAATTGGCCCACGAGGATTGTAAGCATCCTCCCAAATCACCTGCCGTGCTTCTTCAACCGTCATCTTAAGATTGACGATGACTTGTTTGGAATCTTTAGCATTTTCAAGCTGTGCCATACATCATCCTTTCAAAATCAACACTCTTCAATCCATCCATCGCCGGGCGCGGCGTCATTCCCGCACGCTTTAGGCGGGAATCCAGAGTCCTTGTCAGCGTGAATCGTCGGCGGTCAGTCTGGATGCCCGACAGAAACATTCGGGCATGACGATATAGCACAATCCTCAGTCAGCAATCTTCAACTCGCCGCCCTCAACATCGATCGTCACCTTCGTTCCCGCCGCCGGATTCTTATCCAGCAGATAATCGGCCAACGGCTCGCGCACGTACTTCTGGAGGATGCGGCGCAAGGGCCGCGCGCCCCACTCGGGATGATCGTTCTTGCTCATCAACCACACGCGCGCGGCTTCGGTGACATCCAGCGTCAGGCCGCGCTCACCGGCCAACTTCAATTCCTTCTTCAGCATCAAGTCCAGAATCTTGCGCACCGCTTCCGGCGACAACGCGTTGAACATGATGATCTCGTCGAGGCGATTGAGGAACTCCGGGCGGAAGTGCTGCTTCACGGCCTCCATCGCCAGTTCGTGCGCCTGCTCGCCCAACGAGTGATCCACCAGAAACTGCGAGCCGAGGTTGCTGGTCAAAATGATCACCGCATCGCTGAACTTCGCCACGCGCCCCTGCCCGTCGGTCAGGCGGCCTTCGTCCATCATTTGCAGCAGCACATCCAGAATGCGCGGATGCGCCTTCTCACATTCGTCGAACAGCACGATCGAGTACGGCTCTTGCCGCACGCGCTCTGTCAACTGGCCGCCGCCCTCGAAGCCCACGTAGCCGGGCGCGGAACCGATCAGCCGATTGAGCGAGTCTTCTTGCTGATACTCGGTCATATCCAACGCGACGAGATTATCCTCGCTGCCGAACATGAACTCGGCCAATGCCTTCGCCAACTCTGTTTTGCCGACGCCGGTTGGGCCGAGGAAGAGAAACGAACCGATCGGGCGTTTGGGATCTTTCAAGCCAACGCGCGCGGTCTTCACGGCGCGGCTCACGGCCAACACCGCCTCATCCTGCCCGATGATGCGCCCCTTGATAAACTCGGCCATCTGCGCGTACTTCGTGCGCTCGTCCTGACCCAACTTCGTCGCGGGAATGCCCGTCATCTGGCTCAACGCCAGCATCACATCGTCGGGATCGAGCGTGGCATCGGGCCTGGCTTCGGGCTTATACGCGAGTTTGGTCTGCGTGGACATGCGCACGAGCGCGGCCGAGCGATGCAGCAACTGCACAGCCGCGCCGGGCAGCGCGTTCGCCGATAGGTATCGCCCCGCCATCACGGCCACCGTGCTGGGCGCGCCCGCCGCGATCGACAGGCCATATTCGCTTTCGAACTGCGGCTTCAAAACACCTAGAATTCCAGTGGTTTCTTCGGTCGTCGCATTCGGCACGCGCAGCATATACACGCCGTTGAGCGACTTCAGGCTCTCATTGTATTCGCCCTCGGTCGCCGTCGCGATCACGATCGGGTCTTTATCCAGAAACGCTTTCTGCACCACGTTTTTGATCTTGTCCGCGATAAATCGATCGAAGAAACGCGCGACGTTGGGCAAAAACAACGCGCCCCCGATCGATTGTTTCACGCCCGATCGCAGCGCTTCCAGCGGATTATCCAGCAGCGCGGATTCAGCAATCTCGATCAGCGAGGCCACGCCCTGCGGTCCTTTGCCCTCCGCAATCAGCAGCGCCAGCGAATAGGCCAATGACTTGCGCCCACTGCCGGCATTGCCGACGAGCAGGATGTGGCGATTACGTGCCTGCGATAGGACGCTGATCATTTCACGCAACAGTGATTCACGAAAGAACATCGGGGTGAGCTCACCCGATCGGGCGTCGGCGGCCCAATCGCGCGTGGTCATGCGTTTGGCGATCGATCGATCTTTCAGATAGGGTGTCAGCGCCTGCGGCGTGATGCCGCGCATTTGCAGCAGGCCCGCCGTGCTGATGCCCGCCGTCGCAAACGCCGACAGCAGATGCTCCGTACCGATCCACACTTCGTCATTCGCTTGCGCGATGGTCAATGCATCGTCGATGGCCTTGAGCAATTCATCGGACAGTTGAATCGACGCGCCGGTGTCGAGCGTGAACGTGAAATCGGCGGGGCGGGCTTCGCGCATCTTGATCTGATTGGTCGCGGCCTGCTCGACATCAGCCAGTTTGAAGCCGCGTTCCTGCGCGATCTTATCCAGCATGCGGCGGGCCGACGTGTCCGGCGTGCGGATCAAGCCGATCAGCACGATCTCCGGCATCAGCACGCGCTTGCCGACGGTGGTCATGATTTTGGCGGACTCGTTCAGAATCGACGACGTGTGTTTGGAGAGTAGGTTTGGATTGAGTATGCCCATAGTTGGAAGTTGAAAGTTGGAAGTTGGACGTACCGCAAGCTGCCATCTTGCGCCACAAGAGTAACACGAAAGAGGCGAAGCTTCAACTGCCGGATGATCTACATCATAGGCGCGTCGGCTAATCCGGTATAATCTTGACATGATAACGTGGCAGAACCACGAAGAACACCGCGAACGCAGAGATACCCGCTTTTCCTTTGTGCTCTTCGTGTCCTTCGTGGTTAGATGTGATCCACTCTGGCTAGAATCGTTACTGGAGAGCGCAACGATGATTTCAACCAAACAGGCGACGTGGGCGGAGGTGGACGAGAGGGGCCGATTGATCCTGCCGCCCGAACTGGCGAAGCAG
>JAUQXD010001220.1 GCA_030834835.1 Thermoflexales bacterium
TTTTCAGTTCTTGACGGGCCACTTTGCTTTTGCCACTCAACTCGGCGGTCCGTGGTTCTTCCCGTTTTTGTTCCTGGTGTCGCTCAGTGGCTATGGCGAGTTATACAACGAACTGCGCGACTACGAAGGCGATGTGCGCGCGGGACTCAAGCACACGGCGGCTGTGATCGGTCATCGGGCCGCCACGTACCTGATGAATGGCCTGTTGATTGCGGGCATCATCGGCGCGGTGTATACCATCTTTGTGATGCAGCTGGTGCCGTGGTGGGTCATCGCCGTGATCGCCGTGGTCTTTGCCCTCCTGTTCCTACGCCCGATGCTCGAGGCGCGGCGCGCGGGAACGCACGGTTCGGTCGAGACGCAGGCCCCGTTTCAGGTGCCGATTCAAGTAGCCGCCGCCATCGCCCTGTCGGTGTGGTTTGTTGTGGACTGGATCAGCAAGGCCTGATCGCTGGCGTTCACTCGTCACTTCTCGCTCGTCACGATCATGTATATCGACTGGCGTATTTTAGGGTTGATTTGTTTGATAGCGGGCTTGCTGCTGACGTTTGTCTATCCGCTGGGGCAGCGGCGCGGCAAGCACGCCCTCAGCGAGATTTTGCTGCTCATTCTGTTCATGGTGGCCGCCTGGAATTTGATCCCGTCGGCGTGGGTGCCCAATGATCTGGTCGTGCTGGCGATCGGTTTCGGGGTCGGACTGCTGGCCGTGATCTATCGGGACGTGCGCCGTTTCTTCCGGTTTTTTCGCGGCAAGATTTATCGAATGTCGCATCCGTATTACTGGTATGGCCGTATGGCCCGGCGCAGTCGCCGCCGCTCTAATTGAATGCGAGGTGGGTGCATGAGTGTGATCTACGCCATCAATGCCGAAGTGAATCCCGTCGATGAAGCCACGTGGGACGACTGGCAAACGCGCCATCACATGCCCGATGTGCTGCGTCAGCCCGGTTTTCTGCGCGGCACCAAATACAAGATCGATGCGCCGGTCGACGGCTGGAGCCAGTACCTCATCATGTACGAAGTGGCCTCGCGTGAGGCGCTGGATGATTATCTGCAAGGCGACGCGGTCACGCGCCTGCGCGCCGATCACTATTCGCGCTTTGGCGCGTCGACGCGGCTGTCGCGCTCGATCCTCACCCTCACCGCTACGGTGGAAAGACCTCAAACCTGATGCGCGCACTCATTACGGGTGGAACCGGTTTTCTCGGTG
>JAUQXD010001221.1 GCA_030834835.1 Thermoflexales bacterium
TTTGAGGACGTCGCAGATTGTGGTGCAGGGGTTTCAGGACAAGCAGCGGGTGTGGGTGTCGGCAGCGCTTTCAAGCGCGCAAGCGCAGTGAGGGCTTCAGTTCGTTGGGCGTCGAGTGCAAGCGCCGCACGGTATTGATCGATTGCTGCTTCAAGTTGTGCCTGTTGTTCGAGCGCGACGCCGTAGCTGAAATGGGCGGCATATTGCTTGCTGGTCAGTGGTTCTGGGCCGCAGGTCTGCTGGGCTTCGATTAGCTGGTTGAGGGCTTGGATAACTAGCGGCCAGTCGCGCCCCCAATTAGCGTCGAGATCGGCGCACGACACCGCTGATTTTGACGCCACAGGTGCAACGGTAATTGTGGCAGGGTGATCGGCGCGGCAGGCGATGAGTAGCGCCAGGAGCAAACAGCAAGCCGCGCGCCGAAAGACATGTCCCATCTTGCATCAAGCGACGTAGCCCAGATCGCGCAAACGTTCCATCACCTGCGCTTCGTCTTCCTCTGAATAGACTTTGGTGGACTCAGCCGCGCCGCTGGTCGAGGTGTCTGCGTTGAGGATCGGATGCTGGGCCAGATAGTCGGCGCTGAAACCCTCGCGCAGCACGCGCCCGTCCATGATCGACGGCACGGGCAGGCCCAGCGCGTACAACGTTGTCGGCGCGATGTCGATGATATGACCCTTGATCGCTTCGTTGGCTTTGATGCCGGGGCCGTGCAGCACGACGATGCCATCCATGGTGTGGTGGCCGGTCTGGCCGATGCTGGGCTCCAGCAGTTTGTTCGAGCCAAAATCGGCGTGGCCGAACGATACGTACTTCGAACGCTCGGTGTGCAAGATCAGATCGGGTGCGACGGCGACGCGTTCGCCGTGATACAGTTCTTCCTTCTTGTAGACTTTGGCGATGACCTGATCGCCGCCGTCGGGATCACGCAGCGCCAACGCCGATCGGATAATCTGATCCCGCACGGCTTCATACTCCGCGCCGGGTTCGACGGATCCCTGGGCGCGCTGCCCTTTGACGTTGATGTAAATCTGTCCGAAGTTACCCACGGCAAAAGCTCTGGTGCGCGCCCAATCGACGTCGCTGAACGAGAGGAACAGGCGTTGCAGCATGCCTCGTCCGCGCCCGCGCTTCACGCGGCGACGCAAGCGGCCCAGCCGCAGGAAGTTAACGATCTTCAGTGAGGTGATGGGCGTGAAGCCGGCGTTGAACAGAGCACGCTTGAACAAACTCAACGGCGTGCGTTTGAATTTCAACAGCCCTTGCTGAGCCAGCCAGTTGTTGACGTGGAAGAATTTGTGGAATGGCCCGCCGCCGTGATCGGACATGATGGCAACAAAGGTGTCTTGGGGCGCAGCCGCGATGAGCCGCCCCACGCAATCGTCGATCTTCTTGAAATATTCCAACACCTGTGGCGCGAACTGCCGGTTGAGTTCGGCGTCGTAGCGCGGATGGGTGGGGTCGATGATGTGCCAAATTTCGTGATGTACGGTATCGGGCGTCTTCAACACGCAGGCCAGCACATCCCATGGCTTGTGCTGCATCAGCCAGATGATCGTATCGGTGCGCGTCACGTCGAAGTCCAGCATGTCCTGCAAGAAGCGGCCCGGATGCCGCGAGCGATTGCCCTCGAATTCGTGCAGCGGCCAGCGCTGCCCCTCGCGTTTGAGTTCTTCCTTCAACTCCGGCGGATACGTGAAGGTCGATTGTTCATTCGGCACGAGAAAGCCGCAGACGGTAAACCCGTTGATCGGTTGCGGTGGATACGTGATGGGAACGCTCATCAGGCCTACTTGCCCGCCCGCGTCTTCGACCGTTTTCCAGAAGGGCGGCACGCTGCGCACCTTTACGTTCACCACGCCGATGTCATAACCGCCGGGCTGCGGAAACACAAAATCGAACGAGCCATGTTTGCCCGGATTGCAGCCGGTGGCAAACGACACCCACGCCGAAGCCGACACCGGCGGAATCGTCGTCGTCAATGGGCCGGACGCGCCTTCGCGCACCAGCCGCGCCAGGTGCGGTAAGTGCCCCTGCTCGATCCATGGCGTCAGCAGTGTCCACGTCGCGCCATCCAGCCCGATAATCAATGCTTTGCGATTCAATGCCATGTTAAATTCCGTTTCGAGAAAAAACGATTGATGACGAATGACTACATTCCGGCCGATTGGTTTTCTTTCTTCGTCGTCCGTCCTCGGTCATCCGTCTTTTTCAAATTGCCAATCAGATACACCAGGCCGCCCAGCAAACCCGTCACCACGCGCACGATGTAATACATCAGCGACATGGCTACGGCTTGCGCTTCGCCCACGCCCACCGTGCCGAACAGCACCTGGAACGCGCCTTCGCGCACGCCCAGCCCGTTGAATGAAATCGGCACGAGTTGAATCAGCGCCACCATCGGGATGAACAGCGCAAAATACCGCACCGGCGCGTCAACGCCCAGGCCCAACGCCAGCGCATACTGTGTGCCGATCAGCGTCAGCGTGAACGGCAGCGAGATCAGCGTCGATCGCGCAATCGCGCCGATCGAGTACGAGGTCAGCGCTTCATAAATCTTGAGCAGTTTCTTCGGTAACTTCGACCAGAACGGCAGGCGCGTGAGCACCCGATCGAGCAGGCGGCGCTGCGTGAGCAGTAACGAGGCCAGCAGCACCGCCGCCGACACGGCGATCACGATCCAGCGCACATCGGGCGGCACATCGGCCGGATCGAGCCCCGCGACGCTCAGCGCGACCCGCGATGAGCCGAGAATGCCCGTCAACCGATCGGCCAGCACCGTGCTGAAGGCCTGTGCGCCGCCGCGCTGCGGCGACAGTTCGATGATCTTCACCACGTCGCCGCCGATGCCGGTGGGCAGGAAGGTGTTGAAGAAGGTGCCCGCCAGATACAGGTAGAACAGTCGCCCGAACGCGATGGGTGTGCCCAGCGCGGCGATCAACATTGACCAGCGCCAGGTGCGGATGGCGATGCCCGCGATGTGAATGATTAGCGCGATGGCGAACCAGCGCAGATCGATGGTGCGTAAAGCGCCCAGCAGATTCTCCGTGCCAACGTTGACGATCACAATCGCCAGCACGATCAGGCTGATAACGACCCGCAAAATGCGACCGAGTTTCATAGAGCGCTCACGCAATACGCAACACGCCACACGAAACACGTGCTGCGTATTGCGTGAAAAACGTAGTTTGTTTAACCAAGATACCCCAATGCGCGCAAGCGTTCTTCCACTTCGGCCTGTTCGGCGTCGGTGAAATCGACTTGAGTCTGTGAGGTCGTGGTTGCCGCGCTCACCTCGGCCGATTTGCCGCGCAGTTCGGCGGAGAGTGCTTCGGTCAACACGCGGCCATCCATGTCCTCGGGCACGGGCTGGCCCAGGATGTGCAAAATGGTCGGGGCCAGATCGATAATGCGCGCGCCGTCGATGGTGGCGCCTTGCTCAAAGGCTGCGCCCTGCCCGATGAAGATACCGTGCAAACGATGACAGCCGCTGTCGCCGCGAATCTGCGGCGTGAGCACGCGGCCTTCCGTGGCGAAAAGCGGAAAGGCAATGGTCTTGTAGTCGTCGAGGATCAGATGCAGGTCCGCGCCCTGATCGGCGTACGGGCCGTGCGCCGCCTCTTCGCGCGGGATGATGCGATCGACCAGTGACTTGCCTGTAGCCGGATCGGTTAGCGTGTTCAGCGCATCGATCACTTGCCGGCGGGCCGCCGCATATCGATCGGGTGTGATGATGCCGTGCGGCTCGCGCCCTTGCACGTTGAGATAAATCTGTCCGACATGCCCCATCGAATAGGCGATGGTCTGGCTCCAATCGACATCTTCAAAGGACAGGAACTTGCCCACGACTTCATTGCGCGCCTTGCGGCTGACTTTAGCCGTGATGTTTTGCAGGCCGAGTTTGCTCAGAATCTTGTAGGCCGTGGCGGGCGTCAGACCGTTGCGGAACGCCCACCAGCGCACTTGCGTGGAGAAATTCCGCTTCAGGCGCATCAGGCCCTTTTCAAGGAAGAGAATGTTCAGGTTGATGGTGCGATGCAGCGGGCCAAAGCCGTGATCGCTCATGATGATAGTTGAAGCGTGTTGCGTGTTGTGTGTTGCGTGAAGCTGAGTCAATGCCTCATCGAGGTGTTGATAGACTTTTTGAAGCGCGTCACCGTATTGGGCAGCGAGGGCTGGATCGTGGCGCGGATGGGCCTTGTCCATGAAACGCCACAACGCATGCGAGCCATTATCGGTGGCCAGGAAGTGCAGCATCACCACATCGGTCGGGTGATCGGCCATCAGGCGCAGCGCGTAACGCAGCTGCGTGTCGATGAGATCGTGCAAGTCCGCGATGAATTCGGCTTCGTTGCCGGCTTTGTACTGGACGTTCGGCGTCAATCGATATTTGCCCAGCTCGGCTTCGTAGGGCCTGAGCAGATCGGCGGGATAGACGGTCTTGCCCTGATCGGGCGATAGCAGGCCCGGAATCATGTAACCGTTGACGGGGCGCGGCGGATAGGTGATGGGCACATTGAGCACGCCCACGGAATAGCCCGCTTCGCTGAGGATTTCCCACAGCAATTTGCTTTTGATCTGCGAGGCGTTGACCATGTCAAACGTTCCGGCGCGCGGACGGATGAAGTCGAAGACGCCGTGCTTGCCGGGATTCTTGCCCGTCATGAAGGTGGGCCACGCGGGCGAGGTCACGGGCGGCAGCGTCGATTCCAGGTTGCCAGTGACGCCCGTCTGCATGAGGCGGGCCAGCGTGGGCAGTTTGCCCTCTGCTGCCCAGGGCTTGATCAAATCGAAGGTGGCCCCGTCGAGGCCGATTATTAGTAACTTAGTCATATAGTGCGATAGTCCGATAGTTGAATAGTAAATTGGTAGATTAGTGGATTGGTTACTTCGTCAACGTGTTGGGCGCAATCTGAATGGTTTCTGTGAACACATAGCGGTTGTCCGGTAACGGATTGCCGTCCGGGCCGACAGCGGGCAAGCGTTCGCCTGTGTCGGGATTGGTCAGGCCGACGGCAATGCGATACTCGCCGGGCGTCAGATTCCACAACGGCAGTTCGATCAGATCGCTGATCATTTGATCGGCCTGCCAGTCCGAACTGGGCCGCGTGTACTTCACATGAATGCCGTCATCCTGCGCAACAACCCGTCCGTTCGCGTCCAGCAAATGCACAAAGTATTTGACATCGACGACGGGCGCAGCCAGCGCGCGCCAGTGCAGCCACAATGATAACAGATTGCCGCGACGGCTCACATCGGCGGCCCGCAGCTGGATGGAGTAGGCCCGATCTTGCGGTGAGAGCGGCAGGCCAAAATTTGGCACGCCGAAGTCTACGCGCGGCTCGTCGGTCACGACCGTCAACCACGGGCCGGTCACGCTCGGCTCGTTGATCAGGCGCTGCGGCAGCGTGAGTGTGTCGATCGGCGTCGCGCCATCCAGCACGCTGAGTTGCAGCGTGTACCGCCCGATCGGCAGCGGCGTGCCCGGCGTCAGTTGATAATTGCCGACGACGAGCGCGTCGGGCAGCCACGTCGAAGTCGCCGGGATCAGCCGATCGGTGTGCGAGATAACCGTCGCGCCGAACTCGTCGATCAAGCGTAATTCATAGGCGTAATCACGCTCGATCGGTTGGGTGGCCGCCCACCGGACGCGCACTCGAATGGGCTTATCCGGTCCCTCCACGCCCGCCCAGCTGGTGACCAGCCCTAATTCGCCCAACGGCGTGATCGGCGGCGCAGCCGGTCGGGTAGAGTATACCGCGAATTGATCATCTTCGAAGACCGGCGGCAGGGTAAAGTAGTTGCGCAGCGACGTGACAAATTGCGGCGGCGTTAAGTGCTTGTGAAAGATGACGTAGCGCACGTTCCGATCGGCCAGCCGCGCCAGCTGCGCACCCACATCATTGGGGCGCGGCTCGTCCAGCGATTGCTGCCACGCGCCCAATAGCGGAATTTCGTTGAAGAGTTGGAACGCTTCGGGCGGCACGCGCGCCACGCGCCCCTGCACTAGCGGGTGCTGATGCTGCGTTTGATAATACAAATAGTATTTGGTGTCCGATCGTTCGAGCGGAATATCGAGCACGGCATAGGGCTCGAGGTCGTTCGCCAGCTGCGCGTGAAAAGCCGAGGTCGTCAGCGGCGCGATCGTCGGATAGGGCAGGCCAAGATATTCAAAGAGGATCAGCGCGCCCAGGCACAGACTAACCAGTGATTGCGTGCGAGGCCGCTTGAGGCGATTGAGCACATCCTGCGCGCCAAAAGCGACCAGCGCGGCCAGCGCCAGCGGCAACAGCAAGTTGTAGCGATCGGGCGAGCGCAGCGTATTGAGCGGAAACCTGTCGCCGATGAGGGCGTACGGCAGCTGGATGTTTTCGTAGGCCACGCCATTGACCCGCAAGAACGGCCCGAGCGCCATCACGAATAGAAACAGCCCGATGGCGATCCATGGCCAGGCGCGGCGTCTGGCTTTGAGCGCGCCCCAGATCGACAGCGCGATTACGCTGTAGCCGAGGAACGGCATCCACGCCTGATTTTTGACGAAGTTTTCATACAGCGGCTGAACGATCGGGCCGAACACAGGATGATACGTCATCGGCACAAAGTAAGCCGCCAGATCCGTTTGTCCCCATGTTTGCTCGTCGGCGATCAGGGCATCGGGCGAACCGGCTTCTGTAAATAATTGCGCGGCCGGCAGCACAATCGGGAGCGAGAGGAACAAACCGAGCACGGCGGCGGCGATCAAACGTCCGATCGCGCCGCGCGTCCATTCGCGGCGGGCGGTCAGCCAATCGATGACGACGAAGATCGCAAACACTACGCCGCCCAGCACCAAAAATTGCAGCCGCGTCGCCGTGATCAAACCGATGAGCAAGCCAATAACGATCGCATTCCGCCAGCGCGTTTCGCGCACGGTCTTCAACGCGAACAGGGCTAACAGGGGAAACCACTGCACACTGGCCAGACTGACGTGTCCCAGCGATTGCGAAAAATGATAGGGCGCGAAGGCGAAGACGAGGCCGGCCAGCAGGCCGGGGATCGAGCCAACTGATCCCTGATCCCTGATCCCCGATCCCCGATTGACCAGATACTCCGCCAGCCAGAACATCGTGTAGCCACTGAGAATGAAGGTCAGCAGGATAGTGAGGTTGTAGGCGGCGATGTCGCCGAAAAGGACGGCCAGCGGAATCCAGAGGAAAGAGTTGTAGAAACTCAGCGAGTGCGCGGCCAGGCTGACACCGATCGGATAGAACTGCAGCGGCGTAAAGAGGATGTCCTGGCCGTGCTGCAAGGCGTAGCGCGTCCACCAGTTATCCCATTGAAATACCCACAGGTCTTCATTATTACCGGCGTAGTGCGTGCCCAGCTGCATGAGCAGCGGCCAGGTCATGATCAACGCGACGACGGTGTAAAAGAGGAGAATCAGCGCGTGGCGGCGGAGGAGACGCATGATGGAAATGTAAACGGGCCTGGCGATTAAGCGAGTCAGCGATTAAGCGAATCGACACCGGCTGACTCGTTGACTCGCTGATTCGCCGATTCGCTGGTTCGGATGATCTCACGCACCACGTAGATTGACTTGCCCTGCGACTCGTAGTACGTGCGCATCAGCATCTCGGCCATGAAGCCAAAAAACAGGAACTGCACGCCCAGAATGACCAGCATCACGCCCAGCCACAGCAGCGGACGGTTGCTTAACAGCGCACCCTCGAAGATTTTCAAGAAGGCCAGATACGCCAGAATCAGGCCACCTAGGCCGCTGGTGACGAGGCCCACACTGCCGAATAAGCGCATGGGCTTGCCCTGGAAACTGAGCAGGAACGTCAGCGTAAACAGATCGAGAAAGACGCGGAAGGTGCGCGAGAAGCCGACGTGGCTCTTGCCGAATTTGCGCGCCCGATCTTTCACCGGCACCTCGGCGACCGTCACGCCCATCCACGACGAGAAGGCCGGGATGAAGCGGTGCATGTCGCCGTATAGATTGACGGTCTTGACGACGCGCCAATCGTAGGCTTTGAGTGAACAGCCCGAATCGTGCAGATAAATGCCGGTGCTGCGGCCAATGATGCGGTTCGCCACGGCCGATGGAATACGGCGCGTCAACAGCGGTTCTTTGCGCGCCTGCCGCCAGCCCGATACGATATCGTAGCCTTCGGCCATTTTGTTCAGCAATAAGGGAATGTCGGCGGGATCATTCTGTCCGTCGGCGTCGATGGTGATCACGGTCGCGCCGCGCGCCTGCTCGAAGCCTGCGGCAAAGGCCGCCGTCTGCCCGAAGTTGCGGCGCAGGCAGACCACTACGACGTGCGGATCGACCTCGCCGAGCTGCTTGAGTACTTGCACGCTATTGTCGCGGCTGCCATCATCCACGGCGATGACCTCGTAGGACTTGCCGAGTGCGTGCAGCACGGCCGTCAGTTCGGCATACAGGCCGGGCAGCGATTCCGCTTCGTTGTGGATCGGGATAACAATTGAGATGTCGAGCGTGGGTGTGTCCATCAAGCCAACCACCAGGCGTATTCCGCGTGTATTTATGAAATCGACCCGACTATTCGGTCGGGTCAGCGACGGCGATTATATCATGCTTGACCCAAACGAGTGATCGCGGCGAAGGAGTGACAATGGGCAGTGGATATGTTATAGCGAGATTGTTGTATAATCGGTCTACTTTGCCGCGGTTGGCAATGGTGACTACTTAACATTAAGAGAACCTTACCTCGATTTAGCCGATTGTGAATAGTCGCGTGCTATCCTCACCTAATATTGCACTTCGCCGATTCCGTCAGAGCGTTTCAAAATCTCATTGCACAGGAGAAAGATCAATGCTTCGTCAACTACTAATTGCTTTAGTCGTATGTGGTCTGCTGGTTGCACCGCTGGCGCTGCCTGCGCCGGTGTCGCAGGCCAGGGCGCTACCCGCGGCGACCGAAGCGGTTGCGGCGGTGGAGGCGCAATCACTGCTGGCTCCGACAGCCTGTCCGACTGATCTGTTTTTCTCGGAGTATATCGAAGGGTCGAGTAACAACAAAGCGCTCGAGATTTATAACGGCACGGGCGCCGACATTACCTTCACCAGCAACTACACAGTCGGCTTGTTTTCAAACGGCGGCACCACGGTTGGCAATGTCGCGGTGTTGAGCGGCACATTGGCGGCTGGCGATGTCTATGTCATTGTCAATGCCAGCGCCAACATTACCATCTCGGCTCAAGCTGACCTGACCAGTACCGTGACGTTCTACAACGGCGATGACGCTCTGGCCTTGTATCATAATGGCGTGATCATCGATGCGTTCGGGCAGATTGGCTTTGATCCCGGCACTGAATGGGGCACGGGTCTCACCAGCACGCTGGACAATACGCTGGTGCGTAAGAGTTCAATTACCGCCGGTGATCCTATCAGCAACTATGTGTTCAGCCCCACCGTTGAGTGGGACGGTTTTGCTAACGACACGTTCATCTACCTCGGCTCACACACGATGGATAGCTGCCAGACCGTGCTCGAAGCCGACCTCGGTATCAGCAAAGACGGGCCGACTACGGCCCTGGCAGGTGAGAACATCACCTATACCCTCAGCCTGTCCAATACCGGCACGTACACCGCCACCGGCACGATCATCACCGACACGCTGCCGACAGAAGTGACCTTCATCACCTACACCACGGCCCTGCCCTTCAATACGTTCACGCAGACCGGTCAGGACTTGATCTGGGATCTGGGTGATGTGCCGACGACGACGGCCAATGCCATCATCAGTGTGCGGGTCGCGGTTTCGCCCACGGTGCTCAACGGCACGTCGTTCACCAACACGGTCGCAGGCACGACGACCTACACCGAAACCAATCTCGCCAACAACGGCGACTTCGCCACGACGTTCATCGGCGCGCCCGATCTG
>JAUQXD010001222.1 GCA_030834835.1 Thermoflexales bacterium
TGAACCCGATGAACGAGAAACTGCCGGCCAGCATCACGATCAACGCCGTGAACAGATTCACGTTGGTCAGTGTGATCTCGAAGAACAACAGCGTCGCGCCCAGAATCACGATGGTGTGGAACAGGCTGTACACCACCGCAAACGACGTCTGCCCTAGCATATGCGTCACGCGCTGAATGGGCGCCATCAGCGTGTACTCGATCGTGCCTTCCCAGCGTTCGATGCCGATCACGTCCGTCACCCAGTAGAAGATCACCGAGAGATAGCGCCACACGATCGTGCCGATGGCCAGGTAAATCACCATCGTCTGGCTCTGCGTCGTGGTTGCGCCCAGTGCACCCATCCCCACGCCGATGAAACTCACCGACAAAGAGTTGACGATACCGTAGATCAGCCAGACCAGTTCCCACGCCCAGTAGCGCTTGACGATGTTGAAGTTGCGTTCGATGAAAGCATAAGATGCTTTGATTTCGTAAGTCAGTGTTGACATGTTCCACACTCCTGACGAGTGACGATTGATGAGTGAAAACCTCACTCGTTACTTTTCAGCCACTCGTCTCTCAAAATCCCCATATACACTTCGTCACAATACTGGCCATCGTAGCGAGCCGCGTCGCGTGTGCGCCCCTCCAGCACAAAGCCGCACTTTTCATACGACCGAATCGCGCGCGCATTTGAGCCTAGCGCATCCAGCGACACGCGAAACAAGTTGAGTTCGACGAAGGCGTAGCGCAAAATCACGCGCATCGCATCCGTGCCGTAGCCTTTGCCCCAGTCGCTGCGCTCGCCGATCCCGATGCCTACCCATGCCTCGCCGCTGGCCCAACTGCCGATCCACAGGCCGACGTCACCCAGAAATCGATCGTCGCTCAAGGCATGAATGGCAAACCGGAATCGATTCGGGCCGAGATCTTCAAACCACTGTTTGGCCTGGTTCAACGTGACCGGATAAGCCGGACGCGGCGAACCCAGCCGGTGAAATTCGCTATCACGCTCCCAGCGTGCTTCCAGCGCCGCCGTCTCGACATTGCGCGCCGCCAATCTCACCAACTTGCCATGCCATACATTAGCCGTTGTTAATTGTTCATTGGTCATTGTTAATTGTTCTCAGCCAGTCTTCGCGCAGCACACCCATAAAGATCAGATCGTGATTCTGCCCATCGCGTCGCAGCGCCTGACGCTGGCAACCCTCGATCACGAAGCCCGCTTTTTCGTACGATCGAATCGCGCGCTGGTTGTAACTGAATACATTGAGCGATACGCGAAACAGATTCAGTTCGGTAAAGGCATATCGCATCAGCACGCGCATCGCATCCGTACCGTAGCCTTTGCCCCGGTACGCCCGCTCGCCGATACCGATCCCGGCGAACGAATCGCCGTGCGGCCAGCTGATGCCGTCCAGATCCACAAACCCGATCATCTGATCGTCCGCCAGCGTTCGAATGGCAAAGGCGATTTCTTGCCCGGCGGCTTCTTGTTTCTCAATCTCGGCTTTGACCTGCTTCGCCGTCAACAGGCGGCGCGGATCCGAATCGAGTAGCCGCATGTATTCCATATCACGATCCCAGCGCGCGAATTGCTCGGCGCTGGCTTCCGCATCAAGTGCGGCCAGGCGAACGAGTTGGCCGGTGAAAAGATTGGAGTTCATCAATTTCTGCACCTATTCTGAATGATGAGTGACGAGTGAAAACTCATCACTCATCACTCTTTACTCGTCACGCTTCCACTCAATCCGCAGCAACCCCAGCACCATCGCATCCCAGCGGCGGCCGTCGCGATTGACGGCCTGCCGCCGGCGCACCTCGACCGTGAACCCGGCCCGCTCCAGGAAACGCAGCGCCATCGCGTTGTATTCGAACGTGTTGGCGCTCAGGCGATGCAGGTTCAACTCGTCGAAGGCATAGCGCAAGACCAGGTTCAGCGCCTCGCGCCCATAGCCGTGACAGCGATCAGCCGGGTCGCCGATGCCGAGTTGCAGTCGCCCGCTGCCGTGTGTCCACATGATATCGAACACCCGGATGAAGCCAATCAGGCGATCGCCCTCACGCAGGCGGATGGCAAAGTTGAACGTGTCACGGCTCTTTTCAGCCTCTTTCTCAGCCTCTTCGTAGCGTTTCTTTACTTGCGCCGGCGACAGTGGCTTAGCGGGATCAGCGCTCAGCAAGCGCAAGTATTCAGGATCGTGCGTCCACTTCGATTCGATCTCCGCGTCCCGATCGGCATCGGGCGCAGTCAGTTGGATATGTTCACCTTCAAAAAACTGGAAGTCCATCGGCCCTCACTTTCTCAATGACACCGCACACTATCCAACGTGTGTTGCGGCTCATTGTTAATTGATCATTGAAAACTGTTCATTGCTCGAAGTCTCTTCTTGAGCCTTCGTCACATCCGGTGTGTTTACTCCGCCTGGTCCTCGGTGACCAATTTCTTGCCCGTCAGCGTGAGAAACACCTCTTCCAACGTCGGCGCGTGGCCGTTGTTCGAGATCAACCGTTTGAGATTTTCGGGCGTATCGAGCGCCACGATGTTCCCGCCGTCGATAATGGCGATGCGGTCGCACAGTTGATCGGCTTCCAGCATGTCGTGAGTCGTCAGTACAATCGTCGTGTCGTGCGTGTCGCGCAGTTCGCGCACAAAGGTTTGCACTTCACGCTTGCTGCGCGGATCGAGGCCGGTGGTCGGCTCGTCGAGCAGCAGCACAATCGGTTTGGAGAGGAGCGCGCGGGCAATGGCGACTTTTTGCTGCATCCCGCGCGACATCTCTTCCATCGGCCGGTAGATGGCTTTTTCCTGCAACCCAAGTCGGGTGAGAATCGCCACCACCTGCCGACGCGCGTCTACGGCGCTGACGCCGTACAAACGTGCGCCGTACAAGAGGTTTTCCATGGGGGATAACTTCTTGAAGAAACTGGCCTCGACCGAGACGCGATTGATGAGCCGCTGAACGGCCATCGGCTCTCTGGCGACGTCGTGACCAAAGACGGAGATCGTGCCGCCGTCAGGCACCAGCAGCGTGGCAATCAGCCGGATCAGTGTCGATTTGCCGCTGCCGTTCGGCCCCAGCACGCCAAAGATTTCGCCGCGCTTCACCTGAAATGACACACCGTTGACGGCGATCGTCTGGGCGCGACTGGTTGATCGAGGCGCGAGCGAGAAGCCCGACGCGCCGCCGAAGGTCTTGAGAGCCGATTGAATGTTCAGGGCGACTGAGTCTGCGATCATGCTATCCTCCAAATGGGCGTGGCGAGTGCCGCCATACGGGTCAAGGGTCGATGTCACAGTCGGATTCAGGGCGGTCATGGTCATTCTCCAGATTAATAAGTTCAGTACAAACAAAAAGGCCGTGGACACTATGCCCACGGCCTGCGGCGACAATCGCCGTTGTGAGAAATAAAAAGGCCGTGGGGGAGAGCACCC
>JAUQXD010001223.1 GCA_030834835.1 Thermoflexales bacterium
CTTCCAGATTAAACTACCCGAGTTCGAAGGCCCGCTCGATCTATTGTTGTATCTGATCGAACGCGAGGAACTCGACATTACGCGCGTGTCACTGGCTAAA
Organism: Thermoflexales bacterium; assembly: GCA_030834835.1. Lineage (GTDB taxonomy): Bacteria > Chloroflexota > Anaerolineae > Fen-1058 > Fen-1058 > JAGOBP01. The sequence goes on from JAUQXD010001223.1 coordinate 101, forward strand.
GTCACGGGCGCGTATCTGGAATACATTCACGTGCTGGGGAAGTTGCAGGTGGACGCCGTGGCCGATTTTCTGGTGGTGGCAGCGAAGCTGCTGCTCATCAAGAGCGAGGCGCTGCTGCCGCGCCCGCCCGCGCCCAAAGCCGACGACGAAGAAGACCCCGGCGATGAACTGGTGCGGCAGTTGTTGATGTACAAGCAATACAAGGAATCGGCCAAGACGCTGGGCGAACGCGAAGCGGCTGGTCTGCGGACGTACGTGCGCATCGCGCCGCCGCCCAAGATCGAAGCCAAACTCGATCTATCCAATGTCACGATCGACCTGCTGATCAAAGCGGTGCGCGGCGTGCTCGATCTGGAGAAGCCCGCGCCGCCGGTGGGCACGGTGGTCAAGCCGTTCACATTGACCATCCGCGATCAAATGGGCCTCATCGAACGCATCCTGCGCTACCGGCCCAACCTCAGTTTCAAGCGGATGTTGCGCCGCGCGCAAAATCGCGTGGAGATCATCGTGACGTTTTTAGCCGTGCTGGAATTGCTGCGCCGCCGCAAGGTGGAAGTGGAGCAGGACAGCACCTTTGGCGACATCCTGATCCTGCCGGTCGCCACGCCGCCTGCTGATGGTGGTGCAGCCGTCGACGACAACGAAGAATCGGAGTTCGAAATTCCGAAGGTCGCCGAAGAAGCATCCCCCGCCGAGGAATTTGAGTATAAGCCGCCAGCACCTGCTGAAGCAGAATCAGCGCATAGCGAATAACCAATCAATCCGCCTCTGTCACTCGCGATTCGCTGACTCGTTGACGCGCTGATCGGCGCGCTTTCCATCGCCACACCCACAGCCCGATCAAACCACCGGCCGCATCAAATAACACCGCACTCAACTCCGAACTGCGCCCCGGCGTGAAGCGTTGATGAAATTCATCGCTCGCGCCGTACAGTGTCACCACGATCAATGTGATGACGACTTCGCGGCGCGCAATCGCACGGCCATCGTTAATGGCCCGCAGCAGCAATCCATCCAGAATCGCAAACTCGATCAGGTGCGCGGTACGATGCACGATCGCGTCGGTAGTGTCCCCGCCGACCTGAGGCATACTGCCAATCGACGACCCGATAAAAATCACGCCCATCCACAGCAGGACGGGCAGCCATAAGTTTAGAAATTTCTTCATATCAACCAGCAGCGTACAGTCGTTCCACGCGCTCACTCAAGCGCGCCCAATCAAACCGCTCGCGCACATCACGCGCCGCAGCCGCGCTCAACCTCGCCCGCCGCTCCGGTGCGTACCACAGATCGACTACCGCCTGAGCCATCGCTGCTGCGTCGCCAGCCGGCACCAACACACCGGTTTCAGCGTGACGAATGTACTCTGAATTCTGCCCCACCGCATCGGCCACCACGGGCACGCCTGCCGCCAGCAGATCGATCAACTTTACTGAACACTTCGTGCGATTGATCAACGTATCGTCGAATGGAAAGAGCGCGACACTTGATCGAGCAAACATCTCTGGCAACAGTTCAGGCTGAGTCCAACCCGCATACTCGATTGATCCCTGCAGCCCGATCGTTTCGGCTTGCCTCAACAATTGCTCTTCCTCGCCGAAGAAACCCTTGCCCACCACCAGCAACTTCGCATCCGGCACTTGCCCGACTACACGGCGCAGCACCTCAATCACGCGCTCGATTTTGAACTCAAAAAACCGCGTATACAGCAGAATTGTCAATTGCCGATTGCTGATTGCTGATTGGCGAATCGCCGCTTGCGCCTCACGACAGCCGTTGGGGAGATACATGACCCGCTCGCGCCTCACGCCCAACGCCCACACGATGGATTCCAGCGCACGGCTCGCCACCGTCACGCCGTCATTGTGCGTCAACCCCCACTGCTCCTGCCACGCAAACATCTTTCTTTGCGGCCATGAATAGTCATTGAGATCATTCCACCCGCCCGCGCCTTCCCAATCATCCGTGTCGATGATCAGCCGCGCCCTCACTCGCCCCAGCCGCTTCAGCTGCCACAGCGTCCACGCCGACAGGCCCGCATACGCCTTGGGCTTGAAGCAGTGAATCACGTCGGGCTTGAAATCGAGCGCGCGCTTTACCAGAGCACGGGTCACGTTGAGATGAAACAGTCCCGACGTTGGCGCTGGCAACTCAATGTTCTCGATCTCCACACCCGCATCTTGCTTCTTGTTTCCTGCATCGTCCACATGGTCCCACGGCGGAACGATCACCCGCACCGCATGGCCGCGTTGAACCAGCGCCCGCGCCATTGGCAGTGCGCGCACGCTCATGGTGCCTTTCGGTTGCAGCCCAAACGGGCCGATCATGGAGATACGCATGTCAATGCTCAATGCTCAATGCTCAATGCTCAAAAGTCCAACCCGCAACCCATTCACTCGTTACGCATTACTCGTCACTCGCCATTTGTCATTTGTCATTGTTCATTTCACTCTCATCTTGCTCAACAACTGTTTGTCGTCCAACACGTGCCCGTCTTCGGCGAGTAGGCTTAAACGTCCCACGCCCGGCAAAAACCACCCCACCTCGATGTCGAGCAAGCCGG
>JAUQXD010001224.1 GCA_030834835.1 Thermoflexales bacterium
TGTGCAGCACACGGCAGGGGCGAACGGTGCAAATACCGCTCCAGTGAAGAGTGTGCTGGCCGACTTGCGCCAGAATACCACGCAGCTGAGCGACACTCCGGAAACGCATGATGAGCGGTTGACGCGCCTCGATAAGATCGAACAGGACCTCACGGATCTGGACAGCCAGCTCGCCGAGTTCCAGAGCATTGAGCCGGCCATCATCGTCAGCCCGTTCCGCAGCGAGGCAAAAAGCGTCGCGAACGTCCAGCCGTCCATTTCGGATTTCTTCGCACCGGCGGTACTGGCGCTCTTGCTTCAGCATCTGGCTGTGACATTCGCTGCCTTATCGATCGTGCGTGAGCGCAACGTGGGCACCATGGAACTCTTCCGCGTGTCCCCCCTATCGGCAGCGGAGACCCTCTTCGGCAAATACATCAGTTATCTGTTGTTCGGTGGTGTGATCGCTGCTATCCTATCAGCGTTGCTCGTCTTTGTCATGCACGTGCCCATGCTAGGAAACTGGTGGAATTTCGCGCTGGTCATTGGCGGGGTGCTGTTTACCTCACTGGGGATTGGCTTCGCGATTTCGATCGTGTCGCAAACCGATAGTCAGGCGGTGCAATACAGCATGATCATCCTGCTGGCCAGCGTCTTCTTCAGCGGCTTCATCATGAGTCTGGATATGCTGTGGGAGCCGGTGCGCATCATCTCCTGGCTGTTGCCCACCACTTATGGCACGCTGATGTTGCGAGATATTGCCCTGAATGGAGCTGCGCCCAACTGGGGTCTGTTGGGCGGTCTGATCGCGATCGGGTTGGGGTTGATGTTCATTTCCTGGCGGCTCATGCGCCGGCTGATTGTCTCATCACAATAAAGCGGTGTTGTTACTCATTTTGAGGCGTCGTCCGGCGGTTGAACGGGGGCCAGGCCTTCTTGAGCGCGGGCTTCGGCGGTTACGGCCTGGGCCTGAAGTGTGGGCCGCACCGGTGAGCCACTGCGCCGGGCATACATTTTGGTGAACTCGGCACCCAACAAGAAAATCTGCGCCGAGTAATAGATCCACAACAGGATGATGACCAGCGATCCGGCCGCGCCATACGCGGACCCGACGCTGCTATGCGCCAGATACAAACCAATGGCATATTTGCCCAGTGTGAACAACACCGCCGTCAATAGCGCGCCCGGCCACACATCGCGCCAGCGTATATGCACATCGGGGATCACTTTCAGGATGACGGCGAACACCAGAGCGATCACGCCAAACGATACGAACAGATTGATGATCCCCAGGATATCGGTCGTTGAGGTGGTCGGGCTGCCGATCGGCGTATTCAACGCCGACAGCGCCGTACTGGCGATGAGCGACGCGAGCAGCACGAGACCCAGCCCCATGACCATCAGGAACGACAAGAACTTTTCCGCCAACAACCGGCGAATGGCGCTGCCGGTTCGCGCTCTAACTTCCCAGATCGTATTGAGCGCATCTTGCAGTTGACCAAACGCGCCGGCAGCGCCCAGGATCAAAGTGGCGAGGGCAAGGATCGACGCCACCAGGCTATCGGTCGGTTTGCGGGCGTTCTCCAACATCGATTGGATCAAATCGGCGCCCTGCGGGCCGATGATCGCAGTGAGCTGATTCATCAGCTGCGCCTGAACTTGAACCGGCCCCAGCACCTGGCCTGCCACGGCTACCGCGATGATCAAAACTGGCGCTATGGCGAAGACTGCATAGAAGGATAAGGCCGCAGCCAACCGTGTCGCCTTGTCTTCGTTCCAGCTTTGAAAGGCTTGCTTGAGGAGACTGCCAAATTCTTTGAGGTTCATCCTGCCCCCACTTGCACGATTGTTCATCAAATCCATCGGCTGCGCCGCTGTTCAGTGCATGCGCCGCCACTCTTGCGGACGGGCGAGGATGGTGTCTGGAGCGAATGTCGCTCTACGACTGAGAATGCGATCGACCCGTTGATCGTCGTTGCCCATCGTGATAGTCCCCCTGTGCAAGAAATTTTACCCTGGCTGCGTGGCCTTTAGCCTAAGGCAGAGCACGACCTTCAAAGA
>JAUQXD010001225.1 GCA_030834835.1 Thermoflexales bacterium
GCCCAGGCGCTCGTGCCAGCCGCCTTCAAATGCGCCCCAGGTCGCGTCGCGCATCACATCCGTCGGCGTGCGCTGGGTGCGCGTCATCTCGCGGATCGATTGCTGCATGAAGATCGCGGCGACCGGCTGCGCGCCCGATTGTTGTTTCACGGCATTGAAGGCTCGGATGTGACCCGGCGTCGCCAGCCCCATTCGATCGCCACAGCCTGCCGAGGTGTCTAAGCCTAACGGCACAGGATTGAGATTCGGCACAACGACACGCAAGACACGCGCGTTATCCGCAGTAAGCGGACACAACTTCAGGATGTGATCGTGATCAAACGCCTGCGTTTCGCCGCCAAACCGATCGAGCCACGTATGACCGATCGGAGCCGCCACGATTAAGCGTTTTTGTCCATTGATACGGACTAATCCCAAGGCTGTGTCGTTCGCTTCAATTAACGAATCGAGATACAGTTCAGATCCAAAACGGTTTTGAAGTGCTGCTCTAAAGTTTGTAGGCATCTTTCACCAGGCCAGTTGCGAGAGCGGCCATCATCTCGCACGCATCATTGAGATCGATGAAGTGCCGCGCCACGAGGCCCGCCAGCCAGTTCGCGCCTGCGCGCCGCCACACGTCGTGCCGCGCCGGGATCGACGGGAACGCGCGCGTGTCATCGTTGAAGCCGCACGTGTTGTACAGTCCCGCGGTTTCCATCACTTGATCGAAGTAACGCGCCATACCGTTGAGACTGTCGAAGAACCACCACGGCGGACCGAGCCGCAGCGCGGGATAATGCCCGGCCAGCGGCGCGAGTTCGCGCGAGTAAGCGGACTCGTCGAGCGTAAAGAGGATCAATGTGAGGCGCGGATCGTTGCCGTACTTGTTGAGCAAATGCCGCAAATTGCGGGTGTACTCCGTCCCGATCGGCATATCGGCGCCCTTATCGGCCCCGAACCGCTCGAAGATGATGTCGTTGTGGCTGCGCAGCGAACCGGGATGCAGCTGCATCGTCAACCCGTCGTCGATGCTCATACGCGCCATTTCCATCAGCATGTGACCGGTGAAGCGTGTGGCATCGTCGGTCGTGGCTTGCCCGCGCAGCGCGTGCCGGAAGATCGTGTCGGCTTCACCCGTCGAGAGTTCTTCCGTGAACGGCGTCAGCGCGGCGTGATCGGTCGCCGTCGCGCCCAGCGCTTTGAAGAAGGCGCGGCGATTTTCCAGGGCTTGAATGAACGTGGCGTAGTTGTGAACCGCGACGCCGCTGATGGCGCTCAACGCGTCGATGTTCGTCCGCCAGCCCGGTGCGTCGAGGTTGACCACGCCATCGGGCCGGAAGGTGGGCCGAATCTGCCCGCGCCAGCCCGATGCTTTGAGCGCCTGATGGTGTGTCAACGGATCGGTCGCAGCATCGGTGGTGCACAGCACTTCGATGTTGAACCGCTCAAACAGCGCGCGCGGCTTGAACTCTGGCGCAGCCAGTTTCGCTGCGATGTGATCGTAGATGCGCTGCGCCGATGCACTGTTCAACTTCTCTTCGACGCCGAAGATGTTGGCGAGTTCGTCGTCGAACCATACGCCGGTGGGCGTGCCGCGAAACAAATAGAAATGATCGGCAAAGGTCTGCCAGATTTTGCGGTGATCGGTTTCGACCCTCACCCCCGCCCCCTCTCCCTTTTGGGGCGAGGGGGGCACGCCGAGTGACTCCAGCGGAATTCCCTTTGAATACAACATGCGAAACACGTAATGATCGGGAATGATCAATAGATCGACCGGCGAGCCAAATGAATAATCGGGGTCGGCGAACAGGCGCGGATCGACGTGGCCGTGCGGGCAGATCAACGGCAGTGCCGCCACTTCCGCATACAACTCGCGCGCGATCGCGCGCTGCGCAGGATCGGGATCGAAGAAACGATCGAAGTTCATAATGAAGTCCTGTTTGATCCACGAAGAACACGAAGGGCACGAAGTTCTCTTAATGTTCTTCGTGAACTTCGTGGATCGATCATTTAGTACCAGTCAGCGTGAAAGACGCCATCTTTGTCGATGCGACGGAACGTGTGCGCGCCGAAGTAATCGCGCTGCGCCTGCGTCAGATTGGCGGGCAGGCGATCGGTGCGATAGGCATCGAAGTAACTGAGCGCGCTCGCCAGCGCGAGACACGGAATGCCCAGCCGGGTCGCTGTTATCACGACGTAGCGCAATGCGTCCTGCCGATTGGCCACATCGGCCTTGAAGCCTTCGTCGAGCAG
>JAUQXD010001226.1 GCA_030834835.1 Thermoflexales bacterium
ATAGCCCCCGGCGTACAACTCCGGCGTGATCGTGTCGGTGACGCCCAGTTGATTGAGCAGCACATCGAGCAACTGCCGATCGAGCGTTTCGCTTAATTGATGCAGTTCCACCGTCGCGGCCAGCGGGCGCAGCATCGACTCGGGCACAAAGCGCCGCGTAAAGATATACATCTGCTCGATGTCGTGATCGCGCTGGCTGAAGTCGTACGGGCCGTAGATGTCTTCCAGGAAGAATTCGCACGCGGGGCGATGCCGCTCGTCGGCCAGCAAATCCCGATAGGTGCGGGCCAGCCGCTGCGATTGCCAATCGCGCAGCAGCGCCACGTTGGGATCGAGTGACGTGCCGCTCAACGGCTGATGTTTGACTTCCTTGAGGCCGCCGACTAAACGGTGCAGCCCGACGTTATTGGCCATGACAACCTGTTCATCCGTGCGTCCAGAATTCATGACGCACTGCGTTTATACATCACCGCCAGAGCGCTGTCAACATCAATATTCAGTGCCGTTTTAGATCGCCTGGTGTAAGATTTCACGCAATTCCAGTGCATTCAACTGAATCGGATTACCCTGCATGCTGCTGGCTTTTTGCGCCTGCGCGATGATGACGGGGAAGTCCGCTTCGCTGATGCCGAATTGCGACAGCGGTGGCACGTTGAGATCAGCACACAGATCGTGCAACCACCCGATCGCATCTTCAGCCCTGGCGGTCGATCTGCCTGTCAAAATCTGTGCCACTTCGGCGTAGCGGTGCAACACTGGCGAATCCGCCGCACGTGATTGCAGCGCGATGATGTTCGCTTCGATCACATAGGGCAACAATCGCGCGCAGATCGAGCCATGCGGCGCGGGGAACAATCCGCCGATCGGCCCGGCAAAACCATGCACCGCGCCCAACTTCGCATTGGCCAGTGCCAGCCCGCCAAACAGCGCCGCGATGGACATATCTTCACGCGCGCTGTAAGCGACAGCGACATCATTGCCGTGATGGTACGCTCGTTGTAAAGAACGCGCCGCACGCATCATCCCTTCGCGACAGATCGCATCCGTCATCGGATTGGTCGCGTTGCACGTGTACGGCTCGATGACCTGCGTCAGCGCATCGAGGCCGGTGCTGGCCGTGATCGCTGGCGGAAGCGAGTACGTTAACATCGGATCGATCACGGCAAGGCGCGGCAGCATCAACGAGCTGCGCAAACTCACTTTCACTTTGTGATCAGGCGACGCGAGCACCGCATTGCGCGTCACTTCCGATCCCGTGCCTGCCGTCGTCGGAATGGCGATATACGGCGCAGCCAGATTCTTTAGCGCTTGCCCACGCCCGATCACTTCCAGATAATCCAGCGGATCGCCGGGATTGGTGAGCAGGGCGGCGATGGCCTTGCCCGTATCGAGCGCGCTGCCGCCGCCCAGTCCGATGATGACCTCGGCCTTGATCGAGCGGGCGCGGTGGACACCATCAAGCGCGGTCGTGATCTTCGGTTCGCCCTCGACGGTGAACGTGTCCACTTCGAGTTCGTGTTCGCGCAGTTGAGCAATAGTGCGCGTAACGAAATCCTGTTCGCTGCCGATCACCAGCAGCACGCGCCGCCCAAATGATCGCGCCAGCGCTGGCACTTCGTTGATCGTGCCTACTCCAAAGATGATGCGGGTTGCGGTTGCAAATTCAAAGCGCATAATTAGACCTTGTGGAGAACGCAGATGCCGCAGATTATCAAGATAAACGCAGATGTTCCATTGAATCAGCGCAAATCAAGTTCATCTGCGAAATCTGCGTTCTCGCTTTAATCCTGGCCGGATTCATCAAGCGAGACGTTCGACCAGGTTTTTCATCAGGCTCAACACTGACTCGCTGACACGAATTTGGCTTCCCACTGGCAGATTCGTTTCTGGATTCTCTGGAAGCAACAAGACAAGAC
>JAUQXD010000126.1 GCA_030834835.1 Thermoflexales bacterium
CACCTACCCGCTGATCGCAAAGAATAACCTCTGAACCATGCTGACGGTCTTGATCTTCTTGCCAGCGCTGTGTGTGTGGACGGGCTTTGGCTTGCTCTACCTTGTGCCGATCAAGCGCACCACGCTCAATGCCGCCACGGCCATCTTCCTAAGCCTGGTCAGCGGTGTGCTGCTGTTGGGCTGGGTGGCGACTGTGGCGACAGAATTGGGTGTCTTTCGCGGGGAAGCCATCGTGGTGCTGGGCATCCTCGTCGGAGCCGCCGGCGCGTGGCAAGCCAGGCAACACGGCCTGAAGGTGCAGTTGGAACGGACGCCGCATCTGGAAGCCGCATTCTTGCTCGCGTTGATCGGCCTGATGAGCGCACTGTACTTTCGCCCGCACGAGTTTATCTTTGGCGGCGCAGACGCAGGCGTGTACATCAACCTGGGGGCCACGATCAGCCGATCGGGCGGGCTGATACTGGACAATCCCGATTTGGCGGCGCTGCCGCCCGACGATATCGATCTCTTATTCCGGCCACAGCCCCCGAATCAACTGCCGCGCTATTACCACTTGCCCGGCTTCTACATCGCCGACGACAACGCCAGTCAAATCACGCCACAGTTTTATCCGCTGCACCCGGTGTGGCTGGCGGTGGCTTATGGCCTGCGCGGGTTGGCGGGCAGCCTGAACCTGACGCCATTGTGGGGGCTGCTAGGCGTGCTGGCCGTGTACTTTGCCGTGCGCGAGGCATTTGGGCGTGCACGATTGGCGGCATTAGCGGCTGGCCTGCTGGCCATCACCTCAACGCAGATCTGGTTTGCGCGGTATTCCACGTCTGAGACGTTGACGCAGTTTCTGTTGTTTGCCGGTCTGTACGGGCTGGCGCGACACGCGCGCACGCGTGAAGCCTGGGCGGCGGTACTGGCCGGCGTGGCGCTGGGCCAGGTCATGCTGGTGCGCATCGATATGTACTTTTTGTTAGCTGTGCCGCTGATCTACGCCGCGTACTTGCGGCTGCGCCGCCAACTCGATCGGCGTTACTGGCTGTTTGCCGGGCCGCTGCTGGCGCTAACGGCTCACTCGCTCATACACGCTGTGTGGCAAAGTTGGCCGTACTTTTATAACACCTATTTCAGCGGTCTTAAACCGCCGATCCCCATACCGATCTTGATCGGCGGCGCAATCGTGGCCGTAGTGGCCTTCCTCGCGCTCGATCGATGGGTGGCCGCCCGAGAGAACACGGGGGGCCGATCGGACTGGGCAGCCCGCGTGGAGCCATGGTGGCGCACAGCGTTGACGTTGGCGGCGATTGGTCTGGTGCTATTAGCCGCGTATGCGTATTTCATCCGGCCGTTGAGCGCCGATCCGACTAAGCAGTCCAACTACTGGTATGCCGACAGCACCATCCCCGACGTTGAGCCGCTGAACATGGTGCGGTTGGGCTGGTATCTCTCACCATTAGGACTGCTGCTCAGCGTCATCGGCTGCGCGCTGCTGGTGCGTGAGCGCACTTCGGAGCGGACGTGGGCGCTGCTGGGTGTGGGCCTGTTTTTCACATTGCTCTACACCTACAAAACGTATAACAATCCACATCACATCTACGTCATGCGGCGCTATGTGCCGGCGGTGTTTCCCATGCTGGCGTTGGGCGCGGCCTATGCATTGGATCGATTGGCGGATTGGAACCCGATCGGGCGCGTGAGTGCGATCGGGCTGAGCATTATCATGATCACGTTGTTGATCGACGCGGGCCGTGTGTCGAATGCGCAGATCGATTATGCGGGCGGGCTGGATCAATATCGCGCCTTCTCCGCCCAGATTCCGCCGGACGCGATCGTGCTGTTTGACGATCGCGGTGTGGTGGGCGTGACGGCGCTGTTTGGCACGCCGCTGGCGTATCTGGATGGGCACACCGTGCTGGATATGCAAGAAGATCAGTTGGATGCGGAACGATTAGGTGCATTGGTAAAGGGCTGGCTGACCGCAGGTCGCACGGTTATGATTGTGAGCGGACCGCAGGCGTCCAATCAATTGTGCGCGCGCTGGCAGTGCCGCCCGTCAGGCGCGATGCGATTTGAGTGGCCGCAGTTGGAGTCTTCATATGAGCATTTTCCGGCGACGGTGGTGCACCCAATATACAATTTAGAGTTGGCAACCGTCGAAGCCGCGCGATAAGTTATAATCGAGTCCTGCAAATTTCCTTTGGAGTATAACCATGTCAACGACCACATTCGAGCTGCAAGATGTCGAGCGGGTGCGTGACTACCTGTTACACAGTTTTTCCGATCCGTCGGCAACGGAAGAGTTCTCGACTTATGTGAGGGTCGCTTTGCCGCGCTTCCTCGTCACGATGGAGCACCTGCCGCAAGAGTCGGGTCGCGTGCTAGAAATTGGCTCGACGCCATTCTTTCTAACGTTGCTCATGAAACGTTTTCGGCCCTATCAACTGGAGTTATCGAACTTCTTTGGTACGGACGTCATGGACAGCAGCGTGATCCATGAGGCCTTCATTGATAATCCAGCCTATGGTGAGCAACACCATTTGTCGTACCGCCAGTTCAATATTGAACGGCAAGTGTTTCCATATGAAACTGGCAGTCTGGACGGTGTCGTGTTCTGCGAAGTATTAGAGCATTTAACCGCCGACCCGATGGCGGCGCTCGCCGAAATGCATCGCGTGCTGAAAACGGGCGGTTGGTTGTTAGTTACAACGCCGAATGCCGCGTGGTATGAGAATATCGCTCAGCTATGGCGCTGTCATAACAGTTATGGTCCATATAGCGCGCATGGTCCATATGGACGTCACAACCGCGAGTACACCGTCCCCGAACTGCACGCAATGTTAGATTCCATGGGCTTTGCCGTGGAACGGCTAGACGCGCGTGACTTGCAGCCGGGTCGCAAACTCGATCGCGTGAGCTGGGTGTTTAAGCACTTGAAGCCGGCACGCTTTCATGAAGAGGGCTTGTTCTGCCTGGCGCGGAAAACACGGCCGCTGAATTTTACGCGGCTGCCGTGGCTATACAGTCTGGGTTATAAAATGCCGCCGCCTGAACATCTGCGCCAGCAGCTGTCAGACTCTTCGCCGCACACAAACTAAGTGAATGCTTACCCGACAGGAGACCAGATGAACATCAATGAGTTGAAAGCAGAAGTAGCAAAGATCAACTGGTGGCATACGATCGATCTGGGGCAGGGTATTGTTACGCCGGGCAAAGGTGACTCTGCCATGTGGCTTAAGCGGCTTGCCTTTCCCTCAGATTTGAGTGGTAAAACTTTCTTAGATATCGGCGCCTGGGACGGCTATTTTTCGTTTGCTGCCGAGCAACGGGGCGCACGCCGCGTGCTAGCCCTAGATTCTTTCGTGTGGCAGGGCAATGGCGGCGGTTCAAAAGCCGGATTTGAGTTAGCGCGCCGCGCTTTGAATTCTAAGGTTGAAGATATAGAGCTGGAAGTATTGGAGATTTCGCCTGATCGAATCGGAACTTTTGATGTAGTGTTGTTTTCGGGCGTGCTATATCACATGCGTCATCCGCTCCTGGCCTTGGAAAAGGTGTGTAGCGTCACCAGTGACATGCTGATTCTTGAAACCCACGTAGACTTGATGTCCGCGAAATGGCCTGCCATGCGGTTTTACCCCGCGGGCGAGTTGGCCGGTGATGGCTCTAACTGGTGGGGACCGAATCCAATTGCAGTAGAGAAGATGCTCGAAGTGGTAGGGTTCCGTACCATCAAGACCATCGGCTTATATCCTATGGATAACGAGCAAGGACGGCTGGTTATGCATGCCTGGCGTTAAGCCGGCGCAATTGGAGCAAACAACTTGAGCCACGACTACAGGCCTGAGGTCATCAAGCTTCATGATCCTGACATTGACGCCGAAGCCATCATGCGCGAGATTCGGACGCGCATTCAACAGCGGCGGGCGCAGGCCGAGGCGCAAGGGCTGGATTTCGATGCGCTGGCCGAAGGCCGGTTTACGCCCGATCGACCCACGCGCTTCAACGCCGAGTTGTATTATGAGCTGCGCCGCTTGAGCGTGAGCGGCGAACAGATTGGCGTGGGCTTGTCGCTGACGACCTCGCGTGCGCCGTTGATCGGTGCACTGGTGCAGCGCGTGCGGCTGGCGTTACACCAATTGGTGATCTACTACGTCAACATGCTGGCGCGACAGCAGTCGCGGGTGAATGCCTATGACGTGCGCGCGTGGTCGGTGTTGATGGCCGACCTGGAAGCGAAGGCGGCCGAGATTGAGTCACTGCGCCGCGAAGTGACCGAACTGCACGCGCGGCTCGACAAGTTGGAACGCGGGCCATGAAACTGGCCATCATCGTGGCGCGCTACGGGCGCGAAGTGCTGGGCGGCGCCGAGACGCTGGCGCGCGAACTGGCGACTCATTTACCTCGCCCGGAATTTGAAGTTGACGTCTTGACCACGTGCGCGATCAACCTGGACACGTGGCGCAATGAACTGCCGGAGGGCGCGGCCACACTCGACGGCGTGCCAGTGCGGCGTTTCCCGATCGATCATCGTTTTCGTGACGCGGCGCGCTTTCGCCAGCTGCAATTTCAGTTTGGCACCCAGCAGCCGGCTTCGCGCGACGATGAAGATGCCTGGATCGAACACAGCGCGCACAGCCCCGCTTTATATGCCTACCTCGCGCAACACGGCCCCGAATACGATTATCTGATCTTTGTGCCGTATCTGTTTGGCCCCACGTTATATGGCACGTCGCTCTGGCCAGAGCGCAGTGTGATCTGGCCGTGCCTGCACGACGAACCGTTTGCGCGCTTTCTGCAGGTAAAATTGATGCTGGAAGCGTGCCGCGGCCTGTTGTTCATCACCGAGCCGGAACGGCAGTTGGCGTTAAGGCAGCTGGGTATTCGACAGCCGCGCGCCGAGGTCGTTGGCCTGGGCGTGGACGACTTCACCGGACGAGCCGAACGATTCAGGCAGAAGTTTGGCATCAGCGAGCCGTTTATGCTGTACGCGGGCCGCTTCGATAGCACGAAGAATTTGCTGGAACTCTTTAATTTCTTTAGTGACTATCAACATCAGCAACCGAGCGATCTGAAGTTGGTGCTGCTGGGCGGCGGACCGTTAACGCCGCCCGCCCGATCGGACATCGCGACGTTGGGATTCGTGAGTGATGAGGATAAATGCGATGCATTCGCGGCGGCGACCGTCGTATGTCAGCCGTCGCTGTGGGAGAGTTTTTCGATCGTGTTGATGGAAGCGTGGCTGGCAGGCAAGCCGGTGCTGGTACACGGCGATTGCGATGTGACGCGCGATCACGTGCGACGCAGCCACGGCGGTTTATATTACGCCACATTTGATGAATTCGCGGGCGCACTCGATTGGCTGTTGTCACATCCTGTAGGACGTGCGCAGCTCGGGCAGCAGGGGCGCGCGTACGTGCGGCGCGAGTACGCGTGGCCCAGCGTGATCGATCGCTTCCGGCAAGCTTTGCGAGCCTGGCAGGCTGAACCATGAAGCGCGGCGTAATCCATCAAATCATGCCGGCGTTTTTGTACGCGGACGCGCTGGGCAATCAGGCCGATCGTATCCGGGCGCAGCTGCGGCAGTGGGGGTACGAGTCGCAAATCTACACACAGATTCGCGATCAACGCTGGGCCGATCCCGGGCTGGAGTTTGCCCGGTATCGCAGTCGGGCCGATCAAGTCGTCATCTTTCACTACAGCATCGGTTCGTCGTTGACGGCGCACGTGCTAAAATTGCCCGACCGGATCGTGCCGTATTATCACAACGTGACACCGCCGGAATTTTTGCGCGGGTATAATCCAGAGTTGGCGCGGCTGCTCGATCAGGGTCAGCGCGAGTTGGAGTTGTTCAGGGGGGCGCCCTATGCGCTGGCCGCCTCGGAATATAATCGGCAGGAGATGCTGGCCCGCGGCCTTGCGCGAGTGGATGTGCTGCCGTACTTTGTGACTTTTGACGCCCTGCGCGCCTCGGCGCAGAGTCCGATCGGGCGGGCAGTGACCCAACGGTACGCTCCAAACCGGGTCAATGTGTTATTCGTGGGTCGGTTGGTGCCGAATAAACGTCAGGATGATCTGGTACGGGTGATCAATTATTTTCAACGCCTGATCGATCCAGACGCGCGCCTGTTGCTGGTGGGCGGCGAGGCCAACGCACCGGGGTATCGGCTGGAACTGCAGACATTGATTGATGTGTTGGGCGTGCAGAACGTCGAGCTGGCCGGGTCGGTCGGACCGCGCGAAGGGCTGGGTGGCTATTATCGAGCCGCGACCGCGTTTGTCTGCCTGAGCGAACACGAAGGCTTCTGTGTGCCGTTGCTGGAAGCGATGGCGTTTGACGTGCCGGTGATCGCGTTCAAGTCGACGGGGGTGCCCTATGCATTGGGCAATGCGGGGCTGCAATTGGCCGACAAGCGGTACGACGTGGTGAGTGAAGCGATCGAGTTAGTACACACTGATCGGACTGTGCGAGCGCGCTTAATCGAAATTCAGCGGCAGCGGCTGGGTGATTTCAGCCATGTACACGTGGCGGCGCACTTGCGCGCGTGCCTGCCGAACATGCGGATTTAGTGACAATTGTGTTGGCGCAACGTTGGGCGTGTGTTGGTTTTTCGTGCGAAAGAGGGGTTTCAGTACCTTTAGGCTATAGGTTGTCTGGTTGGGATTTCTTACAATAGAGGCATGAACAGGAAAGATTTAGACACCCCACTAACTTATCAAACTGCGCGCCGGTCCATGACGGGCCGGAAACTGATGGCAGTGCTGGCTGCCGTGGCGATCGTTTTAGCAGGCCTGCCCGCTCCCGTGTCGCAGGCCAACTACAACGACAACCCGCCCGTACAAGCGGGCTTCCCGGTGATGTTGGCAGGCGCGCCCGTTGATCTCTCTTCACCAACTCTGGCCGATCTGGATGGCGATGGCAAACAGGAAATCATCGTTGGCGGGCGAGCGCTGACGGTAGACGGCAATCCAGATTGCGATGGCTGGGTCTACGCCTATCGATACAACGGGCAACTCTACTGGCAGACGCGCGTTCAGGCCCCGGTCAATTCCTCGCCGACGGTCGCCGACTTGAACAAGGACGGCAAGCCTGAAGTGATCGTCGGCCTGGGCGGCATCGCCACCAGTTCGACCTGTTGGGACGGGGGCGTTGTCGCACTGCATGGTCAGGATGGCGCGGGTTGGTCAAAAGGCACGGAAGTTTGGTCGTTTGACACTCAGGATTGGCTGGATCATCAAAGAAACGGTTGGAATGACGCCGTGTTTGCCTCACCGGCGGTGGGCGATATTACCGGCGACGGCTGGCCGGAAGTGGTGTTTGGCTCGTGGGATCAGTGCCTCTATGCACTCGATCGCAACGGCAATCCGATCTGGGGCAATCTGCCGGGCATCTTGCCGCAGACCTATTGCGGCGGTCACGGTTATTACAACGAAGACACGTTCTGGTCCTCACCGGCGCTGGCTGATGTGAATGGCGATCGGGTACTGGAGATCATCACCGGCGCGGATATTACCGCGGGTAATGTCTATGGCGATGCCAGCGGCGGGTATGTGTACATCCTCAACGGACAAGGCGTCATGCTGGCGCAAACGTGGCTGGATCAGCGCATCTACTCTTCGCCAGCGGTCGCGGACATCGACAACGACCAGCAATACGAAATCGTCGTCGGCACAGGCACACATTTGCCGGGTGTCGGGTACTATGTGACCGCTTACGAAATTGACCTGAGCCGGCCCACGCCGCGCGAACGCCTGATTGTGAAGTGGCGCAGCCCGACGGGCGGTCGTGTGTTTGCCTCACCCGCCATCGGCGATTTGAATAGTGACGGTTCAGCCGATGTGGTCGTCACGTCGTATATCGGTGATTGGGGATCAGAGGGAAGCGAGGTTTTCGCCTGGAATGGCAAGACCGGTCAGCAGCTGTTCCGCACGCGCAACTGCACGTTTATGGGCCAATCGATGAACACGCTGGCTTCACCCACGCTGGCCGACATTGACGGCGACGGCAAGTTGGAAGTGCTGTACAGCCACGGCTGGGAAGTCACTATTCTGAATCACGATGGGACATACTACACTGACTATTCCAGCCCCAGCTTCCCTGGCACACCCTTCAATCCAGCCTGTGCACGCACCACGGCGCCGACGACCACCAAGACGTATTACACAAAATACACGCTGAATGCTTCACCAGCGGTAGCCGACCTGGATGGGAATGGCAAGGCGGAAGTGGTTATCGCTGGAGGCTACGATTCCAACGGACAGCGCGGCGGCCTCTATGTCTGGACCAACCATGCCAACGGCGCGCGCCCCTGGCCCATGTTCCATCGCGATGCCGCTCATATGGGAACTACTCCGCTGCCGCCGAAGCAAACGGTTAATCCCAATTCGGTGTTGGCGCTGCACGATGTGGACGATGATGATAACAAGCGTGTTGCTGTGCAGATCATTAACAGCGGCGGCGGCGCCTTCACCTGGACGGCGACCGTGCCCGCCGGAGTAACCATTTCGCCATCGAGCGGCACAGTGACAAGCGAGGCCACGGTGATTGTCACGGTCCCTTCCAGTCAGTATAATGGCGTAGGCACTTACAATCTGGGCAATATCGTTTTCACAGCCACTCCTGTTGGCGGCGGCACGATCATCAATGGCAACGCCAGCTTGCCCGTGCAACTGCGCGTGGCCAACTTGTCCCGCGTCTTTCTGCCCATGGTGAAGCGTTGAGCCTTGACGCAAGCCTGCTGTTAGTCAACGCCGCTTATCCACCGTTTATTGGCGGCGCCGAAGTCTACACTCAAACTCTCGCCGAACGCTTCGCCCGCGACCTGGCTGCCGTCACTCTGGTGACGACCAACGCGGGCGAAGTTGAGTTTTTCTGGAATCCCCGCAAACGGCACGTCACACCCGGCCCGGAAGTGATGAATGGTGTCGCGGTGACGCGCTGCCGTGTCAGCCACTTGCCTCTGGCACCCCTGACCTTCTATGGTCTGCGTCGCCTGGCCACGTTGATCGCCCGGTTGCCGCTGGACACGCGCCCTCTTTTGCGCCGATTGGCCTCGCGCATGCCCGGCGTGCCCGATCTACCGGACACACTGGAACGGCTGCCCAACCGAATCGATCTGGTCCACGGCATCAACATCGCACTGGAATGGCCGCTGATTGCCGCGTGGCAGTATGCCCGCCGTCACGGGTTGCCGTTTGTCATGACACCCTTCGTGCATGTCGGCGAAGAGGGACATGGCGATGTGCTGATCAACTACGTCATGCCGCATCAACTGGAAGTGCTGCGCGACGCCGACGCCGTGATCGTGCAGACCGACATCGAACGGCGTGCCCTGACGCAGCTGGGCGTGCGCGACGATCGCTTGCACCGGCTCGGCATGGGCGTCGATCTCGAGACACTGATCGGCGGCGACGACGCCCGCTTTCGGGCGCGTCATCAGCTGACCGATCCCATTGTGACATTCCTCGGTGTGGTCACCTACGATAAAGGCAGTTTCCATCTCGTGCAAGCGCTGGAGAAGTTGTGGGCGCAAAATCAACGGGGGCACTTAGTCATCGCCGGTCAGCCGGTCGATGAATTCACTGCATTCTACAATCGACTGTCCCCGGCCACTCAACAACGCATCCTGCGGTTAGGACCAGTTACTGGTCAAGACAAGCAAGACCTGTTAGCCGCCACCGATGTATTTGCTTTACCTTCACGCATCGATTCGTTTGGCATTGTCTATCTGGAAGCCTGGGCTTATCGCAAGCCCGTCATCGGCGCGCGTGCGGGCGGCGTCCCCGATGTAATCGCTGATGGCCGCGACGGGCAGCTGGTTCACTTCGGCAACGTAGATGAACTGGCCGCCACCATCGCTCGCCTCCTCGCCACCCCCTCGCTGGCCGCCCAACTCGGGCAAGCCGGTCGCGCCAAAGTTGAGCAGCAGTATACGTGGGATCGAATTATCCAACTCACGTATAATATCTACACTGACTTGCTCAACCGGCGCACCCATGCACCTCGCTCTTAACACTACCGACATCGGCCGCCAACGCGGCGGCAACGAATCTTATCTACTGGGGCTGATCGATGGCCTGCGATCACTGCCGGTCAACGACGATCGTTTTTCGTTGATCGCGTGCCGTGAAGGGGTAAACGATTTATCGGTGGTTGCCCCAGCCGATCGGTTCCGCGTGATCGACACCGGCCCGTATCGGCGTTGGCCGTCATACCTGTGGCAGCAAACTCAGGCCATTCGCCGCGTGCAGGCCGATTGGTATGTGTCCACATTTCTACTGCCGCCACGCGTGCCCTGCCGGGCCGCCGTGCTGATCCACGATCTATCGTTTCGCGCCCACCCCGATTACTTCCCGGCCTCCATCGCGTTGTACATGCGCATGCTCGTGGGTCTAGCCCTGCGCCGCGCCGAGGTCGTTATCGCCCTATCTGAATTTACGCGCCGTGAAATACAGCGCTTTTATCCGTGGGCGGTGCGCAAAACGACAGTGGTCTATCCCGGCATCGAGCGCACATTTGGCCCAACCGACGACAGCAACGATGTGGCGGCACGTTCGGCGTATGGCGTGACCCAGCCGTATATATTGGCCGTTGGCAATATCCATCCACGCAAGAACCTATCGCGCTTACTGGCAGCGTATGAGCAGTTGCGCACCAAACAGAGCAATGTGCCCGTGCTGGTCTGGGTCGGCATGGAGCGCTGGGGCAGTGACGATCTGCGGACGCGCGCGCAAGCCGTTGGGGCGCAGCTGATCGGTCGGGCGCAGGCCGCACACTTGCCCGCGCTCTATCGCGGCGCGCAAGTGCTCGTGTATCCGTCGCTTTATGAAGGCTTTGGCTTGCCGCCTGTGGAAGCGATGGCATGCGGCACGCCCGTGATCGCCAGCACCACCACGGCCCTGCCAGAAGCCGTGGGCGAGGCAGCCCTGACGGTTGATCCACTGAGTGTCGATCAACTTGCCGCGGTGCTTGAGCGTGTTGTGTCCGACACGGCCTTGCGGGTCGAGTTGCGTCAACGCGGCTTAGTGCAGGCCGCGCGCTTCAACTGGACGACGACGGCTGCGCAGTTGATGACGGCACTGCATCACGCGCGTTGACAGTCCCATCACTCAACTCTATAATCGTGCCAAACACAGCCTGTAGTGCAGACCCCGAAGCAGGTCTGCACTACAGGTTGATTTATCGATAGCGAGTGTGCATTGTGAAAATCGCGGTCGTGGGTCCGGCTTATCCGTTTCGTGGCGGCATCGCGCATTACACCACGCTGCTGGCTTCACACCTCAGCGCGCAGCATGACACGCGCCTGTATAGTTTTGAGCGGCAGTATCCGGCGTTCTTATTTCCGGGCCGCAGCCAGTTCGATCCGAGTGACAGGCCGCTGGCATCGATTGAAATCCGGCGCTGGCTCATTCCCTATTGGCCGCTGAGCTGGCGACGCGTAACAGCCGATTGGTCCGTCTGGCGGCCCGAGCGCGTGGTCATTCAATGGTGGGTGCCGTTTATGGCGCCGATGACGGCGTGGCTGTTGGCGCGGGCGCGACGGCTGAATATGTGTTCGACATTGATCTGTCACAATGTTCTACCGCACGAGCAAAAGAAGCTCGATGGCGCGCTGATCAAATTCGCCTTGAGCCGCGCCGATCACTTGATCGTGCACGGCCAACCCGATCGCGAGCGGGCGCTGAAGTTGCTGCCGCAGGCGAAGGTTAAAGTGGTAGCGCTGCCCAGTTACGCCGGACTGCGCGCCGGAGACTGGACGCGCGAGCGGGCGCGGGCCGAACTGAAGTTGGTGCGCCCCACGCTGTTGTTCTTTGGCTTTGTCCGGCCATACAAGGGGCTGCTAGATCTCATCGATGCGTTGCCCGCGGTGCTGGCCGAGATCGACGTGGATTTCCTGGTGGTCGGCGAAATCTGGGGCGAGGCCGCGCCCTATCACGATCGCGTGCGGGCGTTGGGCCTGGTCGATCGAGTGCGGTTTGTCGATCGGTACGTGTCGAACGAAGAAGCCGCGTTATACTTCGCCGCCGCCGATCTCGTCGTGCTGCCGTATCGCGACGCGACCGGGAGCGCTGTGTTACAATTGGCCTTCGGTCTGGGCGTGCCAGTGGTTGCGACGCGAGCTGGCGGCATGGGGGAAATTATCACCGATGGCGCGACCGGTTTTCTGGTTGAACCGGGGGATGTGACCGGGTTGAGCCGCGCGATTGTGCGGTTCTTTCACGAAGAGCGGGCGTTGACATTTCAACACAACATTGCTCAGCAAATCGATCGGTTTTCATGGGACAGACTGGTGGATGTTGCGCTAAACTTGACGCAGGAGTAAACCTGGCATTGAAGATTGCGTTGGTTATGACGCAGAGTTTAGACAGTCCCAGTGGATTGGGCCGTTACGGGCCGCTGGCGCGAGAATTGACGCGCTTAGGTCATTCAATCGAAGTGTTGGCGCTGCACTATGATTGGGCGAATCTATCTCGCAAGACGTTTGTTGAAGCCGGGGTAAGTGTAACGTATGCGGGTCAGATGCATGTGCGGAAAGCGGGTTCGCGTAAGACCTATTTTGGTCCTGGGCAGTTGCTATGGGTGTCGCTCACCTCGACACTTAATCTGGCGCGGGCGGTCGCTCGCTCTCAAGCCGATGTCATCCAGTTGTGTAAACCGCAGCCGATCAATGCCTTGGCCGTGAAGTTGGGGCGGCGCGAACGGCCGGTGTTTTGCGACTGCGACGACTACGAGGCGCAGACTAACCGGTTTTCAGGCGAATGGCAGCGGCGCGTAGTGACCTATTTTGAGGATGGCGTGGCGCGATACGCGGCCGGTTTGACCGTCAACACCCGGTTTTCCTTTGAGCGCTATGTGGCGCTGGGCTTCCCCTCGCAGCACATCAAGTACGTGCCCAATGGCGTAGAGCGATCGCGGTTTGCCCGAACGACACAGACCGCTCACCTTCGGAAAAAATGGCAGCTGGCCGAGGTTGAACCCATGATTGTGTACGTTGGGACGATCGGGTTGTTGAGTCATCCGGTCGATTTGTTGTTGGCTGCTTTCGCGCAGGTTGTGCAGGTTGTGCCGAAGGCCCGCTTGATGCTGGTCGGCGGTGGCGAGGATTTTGATCGGGTTCAGGATCTGGCGCGGCAACTCAACATCGATCGGCAGATGATCTTTACTGGCCGGGTTGCCCCCGACGAAGTGCCCGACTATTATGCGTTAGCAACCGTCACGGTCGACCCAGTGCAGGACGATCTGATCGCGCAGGCCCGTTCGCCGTTGAAGGTGCTGGAGAGTCTGGCGATGGGGACACCCGTCATCACAGGCGATGTGGGTGATCGGCGTGAGTTATTGCAGTGTGGACAATTGGGCGTGCTGGTGAAGCCGGGTGACAGCCAGGCCCTGGCCGCAGGCTTACTGGATGTGTTGCGACAGCCGGAGCGGCGCGCTGATCTGGCGCGGGCGGCACTCGCGCAACGCGAGCGTTGGTATTGGGATCAGTTGGTACATGATTTTGTGCAAGTCTACGAGGCAAGCCGTGATTGATTCTTTTTCCCGGCAAGTCGGCCCGGCCGGTTATTATCGCTGGTTGGTGGCAACGCGCTTCCTGGGTCTGCCGGTGCATTACCCCGGTCAGTCCATCCTGGATGTGGGCGCGCACAATGGTGGCTTTCTGGACCGACTCACTGCGGATGTGAAAGTGGGACTGGATTTGATGGAACGCCCGGTACAGCCGCAACTTTGGGCGACCGCCGATGCAACGCGACTGCCGTTTGCGTCCGACTCGTTCAGCCAGGTGATGGCCTTTGATATCATTGAGCACATCACTGCTGATGGGCCGGTGTTGATCGAAATCGCACGAGTCTTGAAGCCCGGCGGCACGCTTTGGCTAAGTACCACTTGCGCCGATTATTACATCTTTCCTGGCGGCCCGATCCAGCGCCGATTGGAGCGGTCCTGGGGACACGTCCGGCGCGGTTACATGCAGCTCGAACTAGAACGCAAATTACCCGGCAATTTGACGGGCACGTTGTTGTCCTGGAATGAACCGGCTTTCCGCTACCTGTACGTGTCGCTAAAGTGCCTGCACGCCCTGAGCGTCTCGCTGGCACGAATGCTCATGGAGACCATGTACCGCTGGGACGTTCACCATCCGCACGGCCGGCGAGGCCACTGGTTCGCGCGGCTTACCAAACAGCCAACTCCACGCTAGAGCGATTTCCGATTTGATTTACACAAAGAATCGATTAAACTGGATTGCATGAAAGCCTATTCCCAAGATTTACGTGAACGTGTGATTGCAGCCGTTGACGCGGGCCAACAATCACACCGAGA
>JAUQXD010001227.1 GCA_030834835.1 Thermoflexales bacterium
CGCCCGGCTCATAGGCCCAAAAGGCGTGCAGCACATCGGGGCGCAGAAGTTCGATCGTGTGGGCCGCCGCCCGCCACAATGGCAGCGTGTGTGCCCTGCCCCGATTTGCTCCGCCCAGGCTGTGCACCGTTGCGCCGAAGACGCGATATACATCGCGGCGGTACGGATATTGCAAGGCGACAATGTGTAGCTCGCAGCGTAAAGCGATCTCACCCGCCAGATTGCGCAGCGCCGGAATGCACCAGTCGTGTTCGTCACTGCTGAAACCGGGAACGATCCAGACGACCTTCACGCGGTCAACCTATCCACCCGAAATAACTGATACGGCGTCAACGTCGCCACCAGTATAAGCCGGGTATGCACCTGCAGCCAGCGATAATTCATCGCGGGCGACATCGTCTGCCACTGCTGTTCGATACTGCTTCGATCGATTAAGAGGTACAGCGGCTGTCCCGATTGAATCTCGCGGCCCAACGCGGTCTCATCCAGATAATACAGTTCGATCACGCGCAGATCGGTGTAGTGCTGCGCGGTGGCCGTCAACCCGAACGCGATCAGCGTTCCGTCGGACGGCACCAGCCGATCGAGTTGGCGAACGGCCGCCAGATCGGCGTCTTTGCGATCGACGAAGTTATTGACGACGCGCACGCTCCACGCGCACATACCGATCAAACCGAGGCCAATTACAATAGCGGCGGTCCTTTGCCAGCGCCGATCGCGTCCCTGCACCCAATCGACACCCAGCGCGACCCACACGGCCAGCGGCGGCAGCAGCGACAACGCAAAGCGCGGGTTCTGCCAGGCGATGCCCGCCAGAAAACCGTAGATCATCAGCGGCCAACCGAGGAGAACCGCACGAGTTGACGAGGGTCGATTTCGCAATGACCACAACCCGATCAAGAGCAGCGGCAAAAACAGGGGAAACACGTAAGCAGGCTGAGCCAGCGGTTGGGCGTAAAACACCGCCATGGGCAAGTCGTAATGAAACGTACCATCCGTGTTGACGACATCGCGCCGCAGCGCATTGAGCGGATCCCAACCGACGACATGCAAATCGCCCGTGTGCGACCCCGACCACAACTGTCCGCCGACAATCACACCGCCGATGAGGGCCGCGCCCGCGATCATCACCGCCGCGCGCCGCCAGCCGATTTGCGGCCAGTGCCCGCGCCACGCCAGCAGCACGGCGATCGTCCACGGCACCGCCACAAGCGCCATGATCCACCGCGCGATCACCGCCAGCGACAAAGCGAATACCGCCAGCAATAACACAGGCCACTTCAACGTGCGCGTGTAGCGCAGCGTCAGCCACGCCGAGGCCGTGGCCCACATCAACGCCGTCGCATCCGACATGATCGACAAACTGGAAATCATGTGCTGCCCGCCAACGGCGACGATCAGGCCGGCGATGATGGCCGCAGTTTGAGCGCGCGCGCGATCACGCTCGATCAAGACTTCGCGCGTCAGCGCATACGTCAGCGGCGCAACCGCTGCGCCTGCGATCACGCTGACCAGTTGCGCGGCCAATGGCGACGGCCCAATCACACCCATCAACGCGACCACGTGGAGCGGATAGCCGATCGGCCAGAAGAAGGCCGGCAGCGGCTGGCCCTGCATCAAACTGCCGCGAAGCGCCAACGCATAGTTGTAATAGGCGTAGGCATCCTGCCCGTATAACCCATCGAATGGCCGCAACGCCAGCAGCGCCAGGCGCGCCAACAATGCCACTCCAAACAACACGGTAGCGTGTTTCATGCGCGCGACCCCGCGAGCCACACGCCATATTCGTGACGAGGTCGCTCCGGTCTGAGGCGCGCCTTCAAAGTGGCAAGCCGCAACTGCGGATGCGCATGCAGTTGCACGCCGTCAGCCTGGAAGCGGCAGCGATCCTCAAAATCGAGATAGCCTTTAGTAGGTTTCAAAAACAGATCGGAACCGGTTCGCGCGCGATAAGCCTGCCGCGCCTGCGCGACTTCGCGAGCCTTAAGTCGCGGATCGCGAAAGAACTGTAAGCCAGTCACGATTAATTGCCCCTCCGACGCAAGCAGCGCGCGCGCGGCGCGCAATTGAGTGATGGGATCAGTGAAGAACTGCACGCAGCGATTCAGGATGATCGCATCGAAAGATTCGTTCAGCACGGT
>JAUQXD010001228.1 GCA_030834835.1 Thermoflexales bacterium
TCAAAGGAGCGCGGCCTTCCAATCCATCGCCGGCGGCGTTCAACGTAAACCGATCGATCTCGTTCGTCCCGCGATCAAGCGCATATAGCATGAAACCTTGCATCGCCAATCGATGTTGCCCCATCGACTGGAAGTTCCACAACTCCGCAGGCTTCACCCGCACGACGTTATCCAGCCGATCCATTGCCAGCTGCCCCTGCACCAGCTGCTCAGACGCTGTCGCATTGTTCGGATCGAGCACCAGCGCTTCAGTCGCCTGCTCGATCGCCAACTGCCACTGCACGCGCGCTTCGGCCCCCGTGCGTTGATTCGCCAGCGTGATGGCGTTCTGCGCCTTCACCAGCGCCGTATCCAACTCGGCTTTGGCGCTGCCTTGAATAAAGAGCGTCGCCACGATGAGCGACACGATAATGGGAATCGCAATCGCGATACCGGCCAGCAGCGGCGCATTCAAGGATTGTTCCGCCGATTTGCGACCGCCGCGCGTGGCGGCACCGCTGCGAGTCGCCACGCTACGAGTGGCGGCACTGCGCCCGCGCGGCGTCGTCGGTTCTGGCAGCGTGCGCTGCACCATCATCTGTCCGGCCGTTCCCACCGATCCCGCACCGCGCCGCGCGCCCTGAAACAGCGCGCCCAACCACGCTTTCGCCGTGGCTGACGGCGGCTCGCGATCGGCCTCAGCCTTCGGTGCGCGCGCTGGCACACTGACGGGCGGCGCACTTTGTTGTGGCGCGCTGGACTGTGCCCTGGGCGCTGCCGGTTTGAGTTGAGCGGCTATCGTCGTCGCCGGACGTTCAATCGGGGCGGGCGTTGGTTCCGGCGAAATCACCGGCATCGATCGGGCCGGGGGTTCGATCGGGCCGGCCACCGGCCGCGTGGCTGCCGATGATTCTATCGGCGTCGACGGTTCAATCGACGCGGCTTCCGCGGGACCCGCCGCACCAGCAGCCTCGATCGCCACCGCGATCAAATCGTCGCTGCCCGTCAACTGCGCCAGATTCGTCAACGCCTGCGCCACGCTCACCGCTACGGTTGCACTGGCGACTGCTTCGATGGGTACCCGCGTCGCCCAGCGCGCGTCCGTCAACACCACGATGTCACCGGGCTGCAAATCCGCGCGCGCATAGCGCACATCAGTGGCGCGCGCCACGCCCAGGGGTGTCAGCGGTTCAGCATCAGCGGCGGGATAATGCTGCACCGTGCCGTGTTGAGCCACATACGCCGAGGCTGGTCCAGCCTGCGCGATGACCACTTCGCTGCCGCGCAACACCGCGCACGATAAGCCGCCCGTCTGCCGATCGGGCGCGGGCGCATTGACATTACGATCCATCAACCACTCGCCGCCGGCCGCAATCGCCGCGCGCAGGGCCGCCGTCACACTGCCCGGCGTGGTCCAGTACGCATTCAGCATCGCCTGAATCAGATCGCCCAGCACACCGCTGGACGCGCCCGGCAAATCGGCCAGCACATACAGCGTGTCTTCCGAGCGGCCGCGAGCGGCCCGGCGCGGCGCCGTTGCCACGCGCGTCGCGGGCGTCGTCGATTGGCGCGCCCCGGCTATGATCTGCAATTCGCCAACGAGTGAATCCAGGCTGATGGGCATGGCAGGTTTTTCCAGCTTCTCGCACAAAGATTGAACGCGCCTATTTTAGCACAAGTGGCCGCCGATGTTCACCACTTCCGTAGACAAAAACGCCAGGCTTCGGGTTGAAGCCTGGCGGCTGATCCGGATCGATCGGTTCACGCATACCGGCGGTAGATCAACGTCCACACGACCGACGTAAACGCCGTAAAGAAAGCGTAAGCGATCACCAACAGCGCGCCCACCGCCACCCCGATCGGCGTACTCAGCAACAACGGCGTGAGGTTCGTGCCCAGCGGCACGCCCTGCGCCAGCGCATTCACGGTGTCGGATAAAAAGATCGAGAGCGGACAGGCCAGCATGAAGATGACCAGCAGCGCCGAAGCGATGAAGATGCCCGTCACGATGAAGTAGCGGCTAAGCAGCCTGCGCAGCAAGGCCGCCCCCTGTTTCAGCGCCTCGATCACGCCGAGTCCATCGAATACGCACGCGCGCTCCGCTCCCACGCCGATCGCTCCGGCGAACACCCCGGCGATCAAGCCGACGATCAGGAACACGGGCAGCAGTCCGGCCGCCTGCATGGCCTGCGTCACCGCCGCCTGTCCGCCTGCGATCAACAGCGCGATCAAGGTCAACGCAATCGCCGGCATGTTCAACAGCAGCCGCAGCGTCACCAGTGGCCGCAGATACTTTCCCCCGGCCTGCATACCCACTTTCAGGGTAACGTCATCGCCGCGCTCCACCGCCTGAGTTAGCACCAGCAGCGCCCCATTGGCAGCCGCGCCCACCGCGATCAGGACTGCGCCCAAAACCAGTGTGACTAACACGCCAACAGCCCCGGTGGTGTCGGGCGCAACAGCGCGCACCAGATCGGCAGCCGGCAGCGGCAGGTTAACCAGCACATCAGCCAACGGATCCAATCGCAGCGCGCCGCGCAGATTGAACACCGCGTCCTGACCCACGATTACGGCGATCAGGCCCAGCATCCACAATACTTTGTAGCGAAAGACCACCTGCCACGCACGCTGCAATAACAGCACATATTCCGACATCTACCGCTCCGATATGCGATGTGGTAAGGGCGAATGCTTCGGTGCGCACGCAAAGTCTGTCAGACACAGGCAGAGCGGGCTCCAACGCCCGCGTGTCCGGCGGCGTGGGAGCCGCCTCTGCTGACACCTTTTGATACTGTTGGCGAATTGGCACATCGTAGGGGTGCGGTCGCCGCACCTGGGCGCGGTAACCTCGCCCCTACGATTTCGCCAACAGTATCACCTTTTGCGTGCACACATACTTCGCCCCTACTTAAACTTCAACGTTTTGATCAGGTCGCGCAATGGCGTGCGCCACGTGTCCCATGCGCTCTGCGGCGCTTCGATCAGCACGCCGTAGTTGACGCGATTGTGCACGAAGCCGATCACCTCGCCCTGCACGCCGCAGCTGTCCTGATAGCCGACGAACTTGCCCGGCTCGCCGCCGATCTCGATCGAGCCGCCCACCGTCAACGTCATCGGGCAGACCTTGATCGCCAGCGAGGCCACTGCATACGCCGACTCCCACGCATTGTCGTTGTTGATCGACAACGCCGGCCAGCCGTAAAATATGATGATGGCCGGCTGCGGCGCAGCGCCCGGCGACCCAAACGCCACATACGCCATTTGCTGCGTCTGCTGGCTCAGCATTTGCCGCTGGCCGCTGCTGGTAACCCAGTTCGACGGCACATCCAGCGCAAACACCTCATCCGTTGCGGTGTACACGCTGGCCGCCGCCGGGGTCGCAATCGGCGCGGGTGTGCG
>JAUQXD010000009.1 GCA_030834835.1 Thermoflexales bacterium
TAATCCCAGACCCTTGGCCATCACCATCCGTGACACCAGCTTTATAGACCTGACCGTATACGCTCGCTGAGAAGCCATTAGCGACTTCAATGAGACTTCCGCTTTCGGGAATGAGGGAATCAACCGAATTGATAGCAAATAGCGAGTCCGTTCCAGTCGAACCCAAAGGGGCGTCTTCCGTTGCAACCACCAAAGACAAGCCTTCGCGCGCAATAGGCAACGATGGATCCCGTGATTGATCGAGTTGACTTGCATTGGGAGAGACTATTGAATGAGGAATATTGCCGGCGCTGGCGTCAAGGCGATCCGAAACAGGCAGCGCAAAATAGACTAACCCGACGATAAAGGCAGCAATGACCAAGAAGTGAATTTTCATCGTTACGCCTCCTGAATGCATCACACTCCGATTGCCTGACCTAACGGATTCGCTATGTTTCGGTTACTTCCTCTTTCCCCGCTTCTTCACCGATGTCACCACCTCCCCAAACAAATCCGTCTGGAGGGGATTCCCAAACATGTCCGTCGCCCCGTACTCGACCCCGCCCTCTGCCACGACGTGCCCCTCGCCGGGGGTGAGGTTCGGCAACTCAATCACCGGCCTCGGCAGCGATTCCACCAGCGGCACATCCCAGTACGGATCGTATTTCCGCGTGAACGCCTCCAGACCGATCTCGCTCAACTCATCAAACTTAGCGAGGCACACCTTTGGTGCGGACGGATAACTCTTGTGGCTGAACGTCGAGAGGACGTGCGCGTATTGCTCCCGCGACAGGCCATACGCCTGCGCCACGATGGCATCGATGGCCGCCCGCACGTCCCAGCGAGCATCATCGCCGGCCAGCACCGGCCACGTGTGTCGAGGCGTCCTCTCGCGCCATTCGTCGCCGAGTTGCTCCGTCCACAACGGCGCGTATCCAGCATGGTTGCTAATAAGGCGAAGGGCAGAATGAGCCAAACATAGCCATGCCGTTTCAAGATTCGGGACTGGTAAGGCCTCGAGCAGAAACTTGTTAACTGTGGCCGCTATTCGTTGGCGCGCAAGATAATCCACAGGGAACGAGTTCCAGATGCAGCAGAGTACAAGGCTAGAGTGATTCTTTCTATCCCTCAACCTGCGTTCAATGGAAATGCTTTGGGTACATACTGACATTTGGGGAAGTACCAAAGCTATGAGAGTCCTCTCGTCAGTCGATCGTGCAATCAATCGATATCCGAAACGATAATATTTGACTAGCTCAAGCAAATCGGGCCGCTCTTCTATTTTCTCAATCGGGAAGTAATGGTCGCAGGCTGGCCCGAACCTGTCGGTGAATTGACCTATATTCTTGCCTTCAAAGATCAAAAATCCAGACAAGAGAATCCCTTCGAGCTCATCCCATGTGGTATCCAATGTGCCTGTCACACGTCGAAAGTACTTCGATTGTCTAGTCTTATTCAGCTCTTCGCCACACGAAATACCCAGACGATTTAACAATACCTCGACTGTCTCTACTGATTGGTTGGCGCAGGTTTCAAGCACTTCTAAATCGTATTGCGATCTCAGTTCAACGAAACTGAGTTGTTTCCCGCCCGTTTTACGAATCATGCTTTGTCGGTAGCGTAAGCGCCCAACCTGAGAATCGCTAAACAACCAACTGTCATCGTGCAAGTAAAAAGCGACGTCAAACTCATCAGTACCAGAAGATGACTTTTTCGCTACAAGGGTAGAGAACTTGAAGCTGCGATGGATATCGAACAGCCCGCGCTTGTTCTCGAAGGTAAAGCATTTCAGTATTGCCATGTTCGATAGATAAAGCTGGCGCAGCCCTGCCGCACTTTCGTTTGCGTAGAAAGATGACGGCAATACAAATCCAACGTAGCCATCCTCTCTCAGCAGTTGATAGGCCCTTTCGCCAAAATATCTATATGCATCTGGTTGTGCTCCGCTTCGTTCGCCTTCTATTTCTATGTTTTGCCATTTGTAGAGACAATCA
The DNA here is from genome assembly GCA_030834835.1 of Thermoflexales bacterium. Lineage (GTDB taxonomy): Bacteria > Chloroflexota > Anaerolineae > Fen-1058 > Fen-1058 > JAGOBP01. Next base: position 1,974 of record JAUQXD010000009.1, read on the forward strand.
AGATTGGCCTTGACTTGCTCAAATTGAGCCCAATACTGATCGAATGCTTCTGCAACCACCGGATTGCTCCGCAATGCGCGCTCGAGATCATCTCGTTCAGCCTTAGATCTTGCGGCAACGATGCTAATATCATATCCAGCAAAGAATTCTTTCGACAAAGGCATGATCTTATCCCACGGCGGATTCATGACCTCGGCATCGAATCCTTCCATGTGATCGACATCGCCCGTAGGGAAGAACACTTCGGGGAAGACCAGCGGATAGACTAACACACCGGCGTCGCGGCCTTTGTGCAGCATCGTTCGGAATCCGGCGGTCAGCGGGCCATCGTCGGCGAGTGGATCGATCGGCCACGCACCAGTCGCCACTAGCTGCATCGCTTCACGGTAACCGTCTTCATCGACGTGCTCCCCTCCCAGCATGATGCCGCCGCTCCAC